>JALSPN010000186.1 GCA_026985945.1 Thermodesulfobacteriales bacterium | reverse complement strand
CAAACGGTCAGACAAAGGCCTTTATGAGGGATAAGTTTTCCGGAAAACTGAGGGCCGGTATCTGGTTTTTGGGCTTCAAAGAGCGACGCTTTGAAGAAATCCCTCTAGGAAAGGATCCTCAAGGCCGCTTAAGTGTAGTAAGGCCCCTTCTGGATCTCCACCTGAGCCTGGTAACCGCTGAAGAAGAGGTCCCTTTCAACGACGTGCGGCCCCAAAAAAGGACCCGTTATCTCCCTTATGCCCCTCATACCATCGGCCAGGCAGATTATTTCCGGGCCCAAAAAATAAAGGCTTTACTCCGATGAAAGAGGCGATTTTAAATCCCAGGGGCCTCAAGAAGGCCCTTTCCGGAGGGCTCTGGTTCCGGAAAGAAGACTTTTTAAAAATTCCTCCCTTTGCACCGGGAGAGCCCGGCCTTCTTCTTACCCCACACGGACAATTTTGGGGAATCGCCTATTTCAATCCCAAAAGTCTTATCACGGCCCGCCTCCTCAGTCGCGAAAAAAGGCCTCCTGATCGTGAGTTTTTTAAAAAACGCCTCAAGCAATGTCTGGAACAAAGAAAAGGGCTCTATCCCCAAGAAGAGGCCTTTCGTCTGGTCCATGGCGAGGGGGACCTGCTTCCCGGCCTTACCATAGACCTTTACCATCAGGTAGCCGTCATCCAGCTTTCAACCGCTGGCATGGAGCGGCTAAAACCCTACCTCCTTGAAGCCTTAAAGGTCCTTTTACCCCTTAAAGGGGTGGTCCTTAAAAATGACCTTCCAGCACGAAAAGAAGAAGGACTTCCCCTTTATACCGAGGCCTTAGGGGTCTCGGAAGGTTTTGAAGTTACCATTGACGATTTGAAATTTTTTATCGACCCTTTTGAAGGCCAGAAAACCGGCTTTTTCCTGGATCAACGCGAAAACCGCCGGAAAATTTGCCGTTATGTCCAGGGAAAGACCGTGCTGGATCTTTTCTCATACACGGGGGCCTTTTCTCTTTATGCGGCCCAAGCCGGAGCGGCAAAAGTCCTGGCTGTTGATCGCTCCGAGAAGGCCCTGGAAATGGCCGAGAGAAATGCCAGCTTAAATCGCCTTTCAGGAAAGATTACTCTGATTAAAGACGAAGTGGAACATTTTCTCACCTACGCTCCCGAAGCCGAAGTCATCATCCTTGATCCCCCGGCCCTTATCAAAAAGAAAAAGGCTTACGAGAAAGGAAAACACCGCTATCGTCGCCTAATCCAGATGAGTCTTCAAAGACTGACAAAGGGCGGTATCCTCCTGGCCTGTTCTTGCTCGCAATTTTTGCCTCTTGAAGACTTGCTGAAACTCTGTCGGGAAGAAGGGACAAAACTGGGACGTGAGATGCAACTTCTCGAAATAGGGCTCCAGGCCCCGGATCATCCCGTTTACTTACCCATGCCCGGGACTTTATATCTTAAGGCCCTGTTTTTAAGGGTTATATAACCTTCCAATAATCCAGCAAGGTGCCTTTCTGCACATACTACCAGGGCCTCCAGGTCATAACCTCCTTCTAGAATGGAAAGAACGGGGGCCTCAAGCCCGGCAGAAATTTCGCCCAGTTTAAAAGACATTTGATAAAAAGCCCAAGATGTCAAATTCAAAAAAGATAAGTCATCATCACGATGAGCATCGAAACCACAGGCGATAATAATCCCATCGGGGGAAAATTTCTCAAGAAGAGGCAGCACTTGAGACTCAAATATTCCTAGGTAAGTATCATCCTTTGCGCCAGGGGGGAGAGGAAAATTAAAATTATAGCCCTTACCTTTGCCAGCACCCTTTTCTTCGGGAAAACCTGTTCCCGGAAAACTCCGGGCCGGATGCTCGTGGAGACTTATGTAGAGGACCTGCGGGTCTTCGTAAAAAATCTCTTGGATACCGTTTCCATGATGAGCATCCCAATCAAGGATAGCGATTTTTCTGACCCCGTAATGATTTATCCAGTATCTGGCTGCTAAGGCACAATTGTTCAAAAAACAGAAACCAAGGGCGCGCTCAGGCAGGGCATGGTGCCCCGGAGGACGAACCACAGAGAAAGCAAATTTTTCTCCCTTTTGAAGGAGATCTACCGCTTCAAGCCCTGCTCCGGCGGCCAGGCTCGCCACCTCAAAAGTATCAAAAGAAATTTGATTATCAGG
>JALSPN010000185.1 GCA_026985945.1 Thermodesulfobacteriales bacterium | reverse complement strand
GGAAGAAAATAGAGGTGAGAGACCGGGAAATGTTTGGTGATATTGGTAAAAATATTTCAATTTTGTTGATATTGATTTCATAGATGATGGAATTTTTGCTTAATTATCCAAATTATTCAAAGGTCTCTAAAAAGGGGGTTTTGCCCCCTGCTTCCTCAATCTTTCTGTCTTTTGATATCGTCCCCATTTTTCTCATCCTGTCACTGGCACGATGGCTTCTGCGACTGTCCGTAGGAATGAACCAAAAAAAGTGGCCGGTAAGAAACCGGCCACCCCTTTTCTACTGTCCCTGTCCCCTGTAGGGATTGTAGTGGTCTTCCCTTCCGGGGTAATCATCTCCGGCCTCTTCAGGGCACTTACCACCTTAACAGGTGCAAGTGCCGTAGTAGGAAAGGAAGAACTCACACTTCTCTTGGTAAGCTTCACGCCCTGAAAGTCCCCGGGCCTCAGGACACCACTCAGGAATAGGATCGGGAGTAGCAGTTTCACCGGTATCTATAAGCTTCGTGCAGGCCTGAAGCCTTCCGCACACCTGATACCCTATATCCTCACACACCTTGAGGGCCTCAGGCATCTTGCGGGGAGCAGGAATTAAGACCCCGTAGCGGTCAAGCACAAAGGTGTGCTTTCCGTTCTCCTGCTCGGCATAATCGAAGTCGGCATAGACCGTCATACCCTCCTCAAGGGTATCGTGCCAGCTATTGAGCCCGAGACGCATGACGTGAAGCCTTCCCTGGGGAAGGGGCTGGAAGTAAGGAGCAACGCACTCGTAGTCGAAGTCGGTAGGCTCAAGCCGCTCAAGCTGGTAGTAGAGATCCGAACCCCGCCAAGAACAAGAAAGTTCAGCAGAAAAGGCATGGGGAGTAACATCAGGATCGTTGAGATCCGGCACGAGCACCTTTGAAAGCTTAAGCACGAAGTGCGAAGCCGGGTCTTCTTCCGTCCAGGCAGGACAGAACTTGTCATTGGAGTTGAAAACCTCGACAAAAAGGTCCCCATAGAAATTATGTCCGTGATAGTTCAACCGACACCGTTAAAAAGGATCCATTCCCATTTTTCGTTCCGAAAAATAGGAACAGATCCCAAAGAGACAATGTTACCTAAAAAATGCTCCCAGTAATAACGCTACCTCTGGCAGACGGGGCAGAAGTGGGTTCCGCGGCTGGCAATGGTGGTGTAGGAGATTAAGGTTCCGCAACGGGGACAGGGTTTTCCTCTCTTCCCGTAGACCAGGTGTTGTTCCTGGAAGCGGCCGTTTTTCCCCTCCCCATCCACATAATTTCTCACCGAAGATCCCCCGGTGGCAATGGCCTCTTGTAAGACTTCACAGATGATCTGATGGAGGTTTGAGGCTTCTTTAAAGGAAAGAGAAGAAGCTTCTCGGGCAGGATGAAGACCGGCCCGAAAAAGGGTTTCATCTACATAGATGTTTCCTAATCCAGCGATGACGCTCTGATCGAGGAGAAGGGCTTTCAATTTGCGTCGTCGTCCCTTGAGAAGGGAATAAAATTCTTCTGCCGTGAGATCAAACGGCTCACGACCAAGTTTTAAAAGGGAGGGGTGATGTAACAGTTCATCTTTTCTTAAGGCCTCTATGGTTCCGAACTGGCGCAAATCGGCGTAGAAGAGTTTTCCGTTCTCCAGGTCAAAGCGGAGGTGGGTGTAGGGAGGTTCTGGACCGTTTTGGGTATAGATAAGCTGGCCGGTAAGACGGAAATGGAAAAGGAGAAAAAGATCTTGAGAAAGGTGGAAAAGAAGAAATTTGCCTCGCCGTTTCAAGCCCAGAATTTTTTTATCTTTCACGAGATCTGAAAAAATTTCAGGCTCCGGGCGCACCAGTTTGGCCAGGCGAATTTCACAGGCCTTGATTTTTTGCCCGGTGATATTCCTGGAAAGGGTGCGTTTAATAGTCTCCACTTCCGGGAGTTCGGGCATAGATCTCCTCAGCCAGTTTGGCGTGGTAGATTTCAATGATAGAGATGGTGAGGGCCACCAGGATGGGCCCTAAAAACACCCCCAGAAAGCCAAAGAATTTAAGCCCCCCAAGGATACTGAAAAAGATAAAGAGATTATGAATTTCCGTGCGCCCGCCGATAAAATACGGCCGGATAAGAGAATCTATCTGACTGATGAAAAGCGAACCATAGGCCAGAAGAACCAGGGCCTTTATGTAGGCTCCCGAAAAGGTAAAATAGATCACTACCGGAAGCCAGACGATGGCCGTCCCCACCAGGGGGATAAAAGAGGCCAGCGCCGTAAGGAGCCCCAGTAAAAAGGGGGATTTTACCCCCAGGATAACATAGATGATGAGGGCAAGCCCTCCCTGGGCCAGGGCGGTAAGGATAGAACCATAAAGGGTGGCCTCTATCACCTGCTGGACTTTTTCTACGATGCGGTCTGCTTCTTCAGAATCTACCGGCAAAAGCCCTTTTATCCCCTCAACGAAATAGTCCCCATCCCGGAAAAGATAAAAGAGGGTGAAGAGCATAAAAACTACCTGAAGGATGAGGTTGACCGTGTTGCGAAAGATAGTAGTCCCGCGGGAGAGAAGGAATTGCCCGGCAGAGGAGGCCACCGAGAGCAGGGCGGATTGGATCTCTTTTTCATAAATGGCAAGCTTTTCAAAAAAGACCTTACCCAGGGCGTAAAGACGGGGATATTTCTCCGGGTCAGGGGTCAAAATGGTGGTCAGGCTTTCCTTCTCCAGCTGGATTTTGAGTTTGGTTATAATTTCCACGGCTTGTGAAGTGAGATTGGTAAGGGCAAAAATCAAGGGGACAAATACAAAGGCCACGAAGAGGAGGCAGAGAAGAAAAGCGGCCAGGCCTTTTCTCTCTCGCAGGATCTTTCGCAACCCCCTATTTACAGGATGTAAAAAGAGGGCTATGACCGCCGCCCAGGCAATGGGTTGAAAAAAGGGAAGGTAAAGTCTTAAGGTTAAGAAAATGACAGTGGCGGCAAGAAGAAATCCTATAATGGTAGAAATGAAACTTCGGTGCATGAATTAAGTTTTTCTTTTAGAGGCCTTTTCAAGATCAAGGATCTGAACATCTCCTACATACTCTTTAGTTTCGTAATGAGTGATTTGTGCCATTTTTTTAGTAAGTTCCGCCATTTTTTTGAGATTGCGCACGATGATTTGAAGATCTTCGTGTAAAGGATCATTTTTGTCCACGTCCGAAAGGGCCAATTGGGCCGTTCCTAGGGCGGCAAACATAGGGGTATTAAGCTCGTGTGCCACTGTACGGGCCAGCTGGAGGACCCCCTCAAGTCTTTCTCTTTCCATCTGTTCCTGTTGAAGTTTCATCTGGGCCGTAATATCTTTAATAATTTCTATAATATGTTCCACTTCCCCAGAAGCTCCTATTACAGGGGAAAGAGTCACTTCGTAATGGCGCTGTTCTCCATTTATCTCAAGGGAAGTAGTATAGGAAAAAGGTTCCTTATTCTGGCGCACCTTTTCCATAGGGCAGAAATCACGTCGACAAGTCTTAAGTACTTCGTAACATTTGCGTCCTACGGTTTCTTCGTAACGGAGATTATGTTCTTCAAGTATGCGTTTGTTAACCATTGCCAAATGTTTTTGACGATCTATAACGGCTAATCCTGCAGCTAAAGAATCAATTACCGTTCCTAAGAACTTATGTTCTTCTTCTAACTGGGTGAGAATGTTATTTATTTTTTGGTAATAAAGGGCATTTTGGATGGCAATTCCGCTTTGTTCAGCCACTGCCATTACGAAATTGATTTCTGCTTCGTCAAAATGTCTTGGTTCAGAGGTATGAATTCTTAAGACTCCAATAATTCTATTACGAACCACAATCGGCACCGCCAAAATGCTGCCAATCCCCTCTTTTTTGGCTTCTTCCTGATAACGGACTCTAGGGTCAGAAGTAGCGTCATAAATTACTACTGGCTCTCCTTTAAGAGCTTGATGGGTACTTAATTCATCATCTATAGAACCGCGCGAAAGATATTCCTTACTAAGTCCATAAGAAGCTACTAATTCAAGTTTTTGGCCTGATAGATCAAGAAGACGGATGGTACAACCTTTAAGGTTCATTACCTCTGGAAGTTTGGTCACTATGAGATTGAGAATCTCTTTAAGCTCTCTTATAGAATTTAACGCTTTTCCAATCTCATTTAGAGTTTTAAAGTAGCGCAACTGTTTTCTTTGAGCTTCATACATGCGGGCATTTTCGATGGCAATACCACATTGTTCTGCCAGAGCTGTTGCGAACTCAATTTCGTCATCTGTAAAAAGACGAGGTTTACGGGAAAGAAGGCGCAAAACCCCTATCACCCGACCTCGAATCTGGATAGGGACGGCCAAAATACTTTTAATCCCTTCTTTTCGGACGGCTTCAGAATATGCTACTCTTGGATCATGAATAGCATCAAAAATAGCTACCGGATTGCCTGCTAAAGCTTCAGCGATACTTTTTTCTGCATCTACAGGTCCGCGATTTAAATATTCTTGAGATAATCCGTACGCTGCAGCCAAATAAAGTTTCTTTCCTGAAGGATCAAATAGTCGGATAGTAGCAGCTTCTACTCCTACAACTTCTGCTACTTTTTTCACAATAAGGTCTAAAACTTTGTCTATTTCAAGGGTCGATGAAATTGTACGCGCGACTTCCAAGAAAAGATCAAGATAAGTTTTTTCTTTGCTATGCATATATTAATTTATTCCTAAGACTTTGGCTACCTTTTCTTCTAATTCATCTTTGTCTATAGGTTTAATGCAATATTCAGAAGCACCTAGCTCCAGAGATTCCTTGGCTGTTTCTACGGTTGGATACCCTGTAAGCATAATAGCTTTTATTTCTGGATTAATTTTTTTAAGTTCTCGAAGCACTTCTACTCCACTCATCTTTTTTAATTTAATGTCTAAAATGGCGAGATCAATGGGATTTTGCTTGGCAAATTCAATGGCTTCTTCTTCCTCTGTAAAATCGAAAACTTGATGTTTTTTACGTTTTAAGATCCTTTTAATAAGTTCTACAGCATCTTCTACATCATCAAGAACCAAAATATTAGCCATTTTTACCCTCCTTAATAGAATTTTTAACAGGAAACCTGATTATAAAAACGGTCCCCTTTCCCTTTTCTCCAAGAGTGTCATCTTTTACTGGAGATTGGAGTTCAATATTGGCTCCATGTTCTTCAAGAATGGCTTTTACTACTGCTAATCCCAAACCCGTGCCTTTTCCTTCAGACTTTGTGGTAAAGAATGGTTCAAAGATGAGATCCTGTATTTCAGGAGGAATACCACATCCTGTATCTGCTACAGCCACCATTATTTCTTTTTTTTCCGGTATATAGAGGGTTGTGATATATATTTTTCCTTTTTCTCCGATGGCATGATGGGCATTGGTAATAAGGTTCATAAAAACTTGTTTGAGTTTTTCGGGGTCTCCTTGTAAAAGAGGAAGTTTCCGATCATAGCGGCGAACTATTTCAATGAAATCCATAGCTAAAGAATGTTCTACCAAGGAGAGGACCTCATCAATAAGTTCGTTAATATTTATTTGGGTAAGATTTTTCTTTTCTTCCCTTGCAAACTTTAAAAGCCCTTTGACAATGCGTTTGCAAAGTTGGGCTTGGCTTTCTATTTTTTTAAGCATTTCATAAACTTCACCTTGCCCTTCTAGGTCTTCCTCTAGAAGTTGGGTGTAGCCCAAAATGATACCCAGAGGGGTGTTCAGCTCGTGGGCAATGCTTGCTGCCATCTGACCGATAGCTGCCATTTTCTCAGAGTGTGAAAGCTGTTCGGCTAGCTTTGAGAGGATTTCGGACTCACTAAAAGTGATGATAAGTTCGTCTGTTTCCGGTAAAAGGACGGCGTTAAGGGAAACTTTTTGGGGCCGAGAATCATAAGTAATGACAGTTTGAAATCCCTTCAGGTGATGCTTCTGCTTCAAAAGTTCAAGAAATTTTTGCCCCTCCTCAGGAGGGGTAAACCAGGTAAAAATATTGGGCTTGGAGGGTACAAGATTGGCAAGTAGAATTTTACCTTTACTGTTGCAAATAATTATTTTTTCTTCGGCTATTTCCAGTAAACTACGGAGACAATCTGGAGAACACAATCTTTCACTAGAAACCGCCCAAAAGAGTTTTTGGTTGAGAGTCTGGGTTTTAAAGCTCATAAAATTGTCCTACTAGGAAAATGCAAAATATCAAAGATTTTTATTTTTCAGTTCAGCTCAAAATTTCGATGAAATTCTAACTCTACATGAAAATTTTTCTTTCCGAAATAGAAATATACCTCGAAATCTTTTTGATCTGCATTTTAATTCTTTTCTCCGGGTTTTTCACCTGTTCTGAGACGGCCTTATTTTCTCTTTCCCGTCTGGATCAACTCCGTTTGAAGGAACACCCCCGTAAGGCCTGTCGTCTGGCAGTCTCTCTCCTGCGCAGTCCCAGGCAGGTTCTGGCGACCATCCTCATCGGAAACGAATTCTCAGACATTGTTTCTTCGTCGCTGGCCACCATCGTTTTAGTGAAAATCTTTGGCCCGAAGGGGGAGTGGATAGCCTATCCCTTGATGACGGGCCTTTTATTTTTAGCCGGTGATTTAATCCCCAAAGTGATCGGCTTTCGCAAAAGAGAGAAGATGGTCTGTTTTCTGGCACCGATCTTGAAAATTTTTATCTTCGTCTTTTCTCCTGTGAGAATTTTCATGCTAACTTTTACTGATTCCTTCCTGAAACTCTGGGGGCTTCCCACCAGGGTAGAAACCTCTTTCACCGAGGAAGATCTCCTTCACCTGGTGGAAGAAAGCTATCGGTCAGGTCTTCTGGGAGAACAGGAAAAGCGTTTCATTTACGGTCTGCTAGAGTCGGAAAATATTC
Source organism: Thermodesulfobacteriales bacterium (assembly GCA_026985945.1). GTDB lineage: Bacteria > Desulfobacterota > Thermodesulfobacteria > Thermodesulfobacteriales > Thermodesulfatatoraceae > Thermodesulfatator. The sequence goes on along the minus strand of JALSPN010000185.1, from coordinate 2,291 downwards.
CGGTTTCAGCTATCATGGTCCCCCGGAGGGATATTTTTGCCCTGGAAGACGGGCCTATTACCGAGGAATTCCTCAACCTTGTTAAGAAACGCAGATTTTCCCGTATTCCAGTTTACAGGGGAGATCTGGATCACATCGTAGGGATTTTACACGTTAAAGATCTCCTGCGATGGCAGCTTGATAAAAAGGCCCGTCGTCTGGCGGACCTGGTTCGCCCGCCCTTTTTTGTCCCTGAAACGATGAAAGTCCGGACCCTTCTGGAAGAATTCCAGAAAAGACGCCTTAAGTTTGCCCTGGTGGTGGACGAATACGGCACCCTTATCGGCCTGGTTACCCTTGAAGATGTCCTGGAAGAGCTTTTCGGAGAAATTTATGACGAGTTCGATATTCGTCGTGAACCGCTAAAAGAACTTGCTCCCGGGGTATGGAGGGTCTCTCCCCGGGTGCGTATCGAAGAATTTAACCGGGCCGTAGGGGCTGAGCTCCCATCCGAAGAATTTGAGACCATAGGGGGGCTTGTGCTTTACCTTTTTGGGGAACTCCCGCAGGAGGGAGAGTCTCTTGAGGCCTTTGGTTTTCGTTTTACCGTGGAGAAAATAAGGGGCACACGACTAGTGAGCCTCAGGGTGGAAAGGCTTTCATGAGTTATTTTGAAGGGCTGGTAATTTTTCTGCTTTTGCTCTTTTCAGAAGCCTTTTTTGCCGGGGCGGAAATAGCCCTGGTGGCGGCGGATGAGACCAGGCTCAAAAAGATGGCCCGGGCAAGTTTCGGCGCCCGCCTGGCCCTCAAACTCCTGGCTGATCCGGAATGGCTCCTTACCACCACTCTTCTGGGGCTCAACCTTTCTGTGATAGGCAACAGCGTTCTCACCACCGGTTTTTTGATTGAAACTTTCCCTCCCTACGGTGGTTTGCTGGCGGTCTTCTTTCTGCCCCCAACCATGCTCCTTTTCGGACAGATGATTCCGAAAAGCATTGCCCAGCAACGGGCATCCTTCTGGGCCCCCAAAGTGGCTCCTCTCGTCTATCTCTTCAGTCGTGTGCTTTATCCCCTGGTTTGGCTGGTAGCAGGATTGATCTCCCTCTTCACCAAGGAAAAAGGCCAGAGCCGGAGCAGAATTTCCAGCATTACCCGGGAAGAGATCCGCCTCCTGCTTTCTTCGGAAGAGACCCTTGATCCTGGTGAACGCAGGCTTATTGCCAAGCTAATCGACTTCACCCACAAAACCGCCGCTCAGGTCATGATCCCTCTCGTCTGGGTAAAAGCCCTCGAAGAATTTGCCACCGTAGAAGAGGCCCTAAAGCTTTTTGCCCAGACCGGTTTTTCAAGAATCCTCGTTTACCGGGAACATCCCTACCACATTATTGGTCTGGTATTGGCCCTCGATCTTCTAGGAGTTACCAATCTCAAAGAGCCGGTTTCAAGGTTTATGCGAGAGGTAACTTATGTTCCCGAATTTAAGCCCGCCTCCGAACTCCTGACGGAAATGCAAAGGAATGGCCAGACCCTTTGCGTGGTGGTCAACGAATACGGGCAGGCCGTCGGAATCGTTACCATTGAAGATCTGGTGGAAGAAGTTTTGGGTGAGTTCTGGGACGAGTTTGACCAGAAATTGATCCCTTACGTAAAGCTTTCAGAAAATCACTACCTGGTTAAGGCCTGGCTCGAGGTCGAACGGGCCAACGAAGAGCTCGGGATCCATATTCCCCCCGGGGATTATGAAACTATCGGGGGCTTTGTCCTTAAAAAGGCCGGCCGCATTCCTGAGCCTGGGGAGGTCTTTGAGTGGGATGATCTTCGGATAGAAGTGCGGCGGGCCACCAAAATGGGCCTTGACGAGCTTGAAATCTGGGTAAAAAGGCCGCCTAATCCGAAGGAATTAGCAGGCTCTAAATAAAACCTTCCCGGGCCTTGGCGCTATTAACTGCGGCCAGCAAGGAGATTTCTTCAAAAAATTGCCGTGCCGCCCCGGAAAAGAGGGCCGAAGTCCTGTGAAGCTCATAGGCCTTTTCTTCAAGCCTTGGGAAGGCTTCCTTTTGGCCCTGAGCAGCCGCTTCAAGAAGCCCTATTACCTCCTCTACCAGCCCCAGGACTTCCCGCAAATTTTCTCGCAGAGGGGGCTCTCCTGTGGGAGAAGTTTCACTCACCTTAAGGGCCTTCTCCAAAAGGGCTCGGAAGTCATCTTTCTGGCTTTTTTGACTTTCTGGAAGAGAGTTTTGACTAGTGGTAAGAGTTTCCTGTATGATACCGTTATGGATTTTCATTTTTCTTCTCCCACCCTTTTAGAATTT
>JALSPN010000184.1 GCA_026985945.1 Thermodesulfobacteriales bacterium | reverse complement strand
TAGGAAGTTTTCTTCCGGCCCTCCTTTTCGGAGTAGCCTTTGCCAACTTTTTCAAGGGCCTTCCCATAGACTGGCGGGGAATCATGCACGGAAATACGCTTACCCTTCTCAACCCTTACGGTCTCCTCGGCGGGCTTCTTTTCGTGGTGATATTTTTGGTCCACGGGGCCCTCTGGCTGGCGGTTAAAAGCAATGGAGAGCTCCAGCAGCGGGCCAAGGTGGTAGCAGAAAAATTCTGGGTCCTTGAGGTCTTGCTGGCCCTGATCTTTCTGGTGGCCACGGGCTTTCTTACGGATCTTTGGGCCAACTTCTTACGTTATAAAATCCTTCTGGTGATTCCGACTCTAGCGCTTCTGGCCCCGGTGGCCATCCCGGGTTTTCTGGCCACCGGCTCCTACTGGAAGGCCTGGTTTTCCTCTGCAGCCACTATCGTTTTTACCACGGCCTTCGGGGTGGCCGGGCTCTTTCCCAGGCTCATTCCCTCAAGCCTCAATCCGGACTGGAGCCTTACCATCTACAATTCCTCTTCAAGCCCTCTTACCCTGAAGATCATGACCGCGGTGGCCCTGATCTTCGTCCCTATCGTTATCCTCTATCAAATCTGGACCTACAAGACCTTTTCCGAAAAGATCAAGCCCGAATTTCTGGAGACCGAAGAGGCTTACTAGCTTTAAAAGGGCACTCCTTTAAAGGGGTGCCCCCATTTTTTCTGCTACTTTTTGACAAAAAGCGGCAAAAGCCCTTTCCTGAGAGATGGCCTGGAGTTTTTCACGGAGAAAGCTTTTAAAGGAACGGGGAGGCCTCTGGGGAAGGCCAAAAAATTTCCTCACGTAAGCAAGAAAACCGTAGCGAAAGAGATCGTCGTAAAAAAGCCCGTGAAGATAGGTGCCAAAGACATTTCCGGCGTAAAGGAAAGAGACTTCTTCTCCTTTGAGGAAGCTCCTTCCGTATCGGATTTCAAAACCCTGAATCTCTCCCCGGAAGAAGGGGCAATCTATGCTTATGCGGCGTGAGGTGGCGATCTTTTCCGGAAAAAAGATGGTTTCGTGAGGCAGAAGCCCGAGGGCCTTTTCCTCTCCCGCATTTTCAACTCCTTCGTCTTTGATGAGACGGCCCAGGAGCTGAAACCCCCCACAAATCCCCAGAATGATCTTTTCTTGAGAAATTTCCCGGATAACTTCCGCAAGCCCTCGTTTTTGAAGATATTTAAGAGAGGCAAGAGTATTTTTGCTCCCCGGAAGAATAATCACGTGGGCGCGTCTGAGTTCAGAAGGATCATCGGTGAGGACCATTTCCACCTTTTCGGCTTTCAAAGGGTCAAAATCCAGATAGTTAGAAATGTGTGGATAATAGACGATGGCGATTTTGAGCCCCCTGGTGGTAAAGCTCCCTCTGGGCAGGCCCAGTGAGGCGCTATCTTCTTCAAAAAGGCTTTCGGGAAGATAGGGCAGAAGGCCCAGGCAGGGTTTTTGGGTCTTCTCTTCCAGAATTTTTACACCCTCCTCGAAAAGTCCTTCCGCTCCCCGGAATTTGTTGACCACAAAGCCCAAAGAGAGGTCTTTTAATTCCGGCACCAGTTCGTAAGTCCCCCAGATCTGGGCAAAGACGCCCCCGCGGTCAATGTCTCCCACCAGGATGAACGGGATGCGATACTTTTTCACGATCTCGTAGTTTACGAAATCATCCTTGAGAAGATTGAGTTCAGCCAGGGAACCTGCACCTTCGATGATAACCAGCTCGTTTTCTTCTAAGACTTCCTCAAAGACCCTGAAGACCCTTTGTTTGTAATGACCTTTGAAGCGGCGAAAATCCTGCGAAGGCAGAATCCCCTGGCTTTTTCCAAGGAAGATGATTTCGGAGGAGAGATTTCCCAGGGGTTTTAGAAGCAGGGGATTCATGCGCACGGAAGGTTCGCGGCCAGCAGCCCAGGCCTGAAAGACCTGGGCAAAGGCCATTTCTCCCTCAACGGTAGCAAAGGCGTTGAGGGACATATTCTGGGCCTTGAAAGGGAAGACCCTGACCCCCTTCCCGGCAAAATAGTGGGCAAGAAGGGCGGTAAGAAAGCTTTTGCCCACCGAAGACATGGTGCCCAAGATGGCCAGGGCCTTGGCCATTTTTTATAAGGGAATAGTTTTATTTTTTTCCTTCGGGAGGATT
>JALSPN010000183.1 GCA_026985945.1 Thermodesulfobacteriales bacterium | reverse complement strand
CTGGTGTCACGTCTTAAAGAAGTTCTGGATGAAGCCGCCCTGGGAGATTTTTTTCGTTCCCTGCCTCTCAAAAGACAAAAGCGTTACCGTTTTCGGGTAGCTGTTTCTGCCTGTCCTAACGCCTGTGCGCAGGTCCATATTGCGGATTTTGGTCTCATTGGCCAGGTAGTGCCCCATCTAGTGGGTGATTGTGTGGCCTGCGGGGTCTGTGAGGAAGTTTGTGAAGAGGAGGCAGTGACCCTTCACGACCGCTGGCCCCTTTTTGATGCGGAAAGATGCCTTAACTGTGGGCTCTGTATTCGAGCTTGCCCCAAGAAGGTCCTGGCTCCGGAGGCCAGAGGGTTCAAAGTGCTGGTGGGAGGAAAACTCGGCCGTCATCCCCAGCTGGCCCGTGAGATAGTGTCTCTGGCCGATGAGGAAAAAGCCCTTTTGATCCTGAAAAAAGTCATTTCTTTTTACCGCGAGCATTGTCGCCAGGGGGAGCGTCTGGGAACGATCATTCAGCGGGTGGGCTGGGAAAATTTTTTAAAGGCTTGCGCTCCTTAAACCGTGGCCTCTATTAAACTCAAAAAGGTAAAGCATCATAATCTCAAAGGCTTTGATCTCGAGATTCCCCTTCACACCGTTACCGTAGTAACGGGGGTTTCCGGGGCCGGTAAATCCACCTTAGTCTTCGATGTCCTTTATGCCGAGGGTCAGCGGCGTTACGTGGAGACTTTTTCCACCTATTTACGCCAGTATCTGGAGCGCCTCCCGCGCCCCCAGGTAGAAGAAATTGCAACCCTTCCACCCGCTATAGCCATTGGCCAAACCAATCCGGTAAAAAGCTCCCGTTCCACCGTGGGGACCCTTACCGAGATCACCAGTTTTACCAAAATGCTTTATTTTCAGGCTGCCACACCTTTCTGCCCTCTTTGCCAGCGGGAAATAATGGTGATGTCTCCCGTGGAGGCAGCCCGGGAAATACTTAAAAAAGCCGCCCGGCAGGCGGTTATCATTTGTGCGCCGCTCAAAGCCCAGAAAGACCCCTCTCTCCTCAGAGAAGGGCTCCTTCAGGCAGGATATTTTCGTATCTTTCAGGCCGGCAGGGTGTGTGACCTGGAAGAGGTCGAAACCCTCCCGGAAGAGGTGGAACTGGTCCTGGACCGCTTAAAACCCTCTCCTGAAGAATTCTCCCGCATTGTAGAGGCCTGTGAAAAGGCCCTGGCCCTGGCCGGTGAAATACATCTCCATTTGCCTTACGGAGAAGAGCTCCGCTTTACCAATCGGCCCCGCTGCCCTTACTGTGGTTTCGACTTTCCCAAAAAGACCCCCAATCTTTTCTCTTTTAATAGCCCTCTGGGGGCCTGTCCGGAATGCCGGGGTTTTGGGCGGGTAATTGATATCGACTGGGATCTGGTCATCCCGGACAAAAACAAAAGCCTTAACGAAGGGGCCATCAGCATCCTTTCCATGCCCTCTTTCTGGGAAGACGAAGAGAAGCTTTTCGCTTATTGTCGGAAAAAAGGGATTCCCCTTGATAAACCCTGGAAGGAGCTCCCGGCCGAAGTCCAAAAAAAGATCCTTTACGGCGACGGAAAATGGTATGGTATCAAGGGCATCTTTGACTGGCTGGAGACCAAGCGTTACAAGGCGCACATCCGCATTCTTCTTGCCCGCTATCGGGCCTATCTGCCCTGCCCCCGTTGCGGGGGCACGCGTTTTAAACCCGAGGCCCTGCTCTTCCGGTTTGAGGGGCTTGATATCGCGTCTTTTTATGCCCTCTCGGTAAAAGAGGCCCGGGATTTTATCTCAAAAGCCCGGAAAAAGGGTTTTGATCGGGCCATAGATCTCCTCCTCCAAGAGCTTGAAAGACGCCTTACCTATCTCAATCAGGTGGGTCTTTCCTATCTCACCCTCGATCGCCAGAGCCGGACCCTTTCGGGGGGAGAAGTGGCCCGGGTGCTCTTAACCCGGGCCCTGGCTTCAGAACTGGTAGAAACTCTTTATCTCTTTGATGAGCCCACCACCGGCCTCCACCCCCGCGATACCGCGCGCGTTCTCACTTTTCTTAAGGGACTCTCTCAAAAACAGAATACCGTCGTGGTGGTGGAACATGACCCGGGAATTATCCTCGCCGCTGAAAACGTAATTGATCTGGGTCCAGGGGCAGGGGAAGCTGGGGGAGAGCTCCTTTT
>JALSPN010000182.1 GCA_026985945.1 Thermodesulfobacteriales bacterium | reverse complement strand
TCTTAAACCAGTTCGCGAAATACCACATTGGCCAGAAGTCTTCCTCGACCGGTCAGGCGTAAGTTTTCCCCACTTATCTCTAAAAGCCCCTCTTTAAGGAGTTTTTCAAGGGTCTCACCGTAATATTCTAAAGGGTTTATCCCGAAGCGCTTTACCAGAGACTCTAATTTTATACCTTTAAGAAGGCGCAAGCCCAGGATCACGGCCTCTCTGAAGCGGACTTCTTGAGAAAGGATTTCCTCTTCGCGCGGCGGGGGCTTCCCTTCTTCAAGATTTTTTAAATAAAGACTTAGATCTTCCAGGTTTTTATACCTCTTTTTTCCGAAAAAAGAAGCCGCTCCCGGCCCCAATCCCAAATATGGTCGCGCTTCCCAATAAAAAAGATTGTGCCGGCAGCGAAAACCCGGCCTGGCAAAATTGGAAATCTCATAATGTTCATATCCTTTTGCTACCAGAAAGGAATGGATCAGTTCGTGCATGGAAACAACATCTTCTTCTGCAGGAAGGAGGATCTTCCCCTTCCGAGCGGCCTGATAAAAGGGGGTTCCCTCCTCAAGGGTCAATTCGTAGCAGGAAATGTGCTCCGGCCCGAAAGAGACGAGCTTCTCCAATTCTTCTTTTAACTCCTTCAGGGTCTGGCCGGGCCAGGCAAAGATGAGGTCAAGCCCGATATTTTCAAACCCTGCCGTTCTGGCCGCTTCAAAGGCCATCTTTACCTCTTCCACCTGGTGTCTCCTTCCCAGGGCCTTAAGGCCCTCAGGGTTAAGGCTCTGAGCCCCCAGGCTGAGGCGGTTAAAGATCTCCCGAAAAGAGACCAGAACTAATTTGTTGAGGCCCTCAGGATTGGCCTCCAGAGTTATCTCCCGTGGAGAGAAGTCAAGAACGGTTTTTAAAAACCCAAAGACTTCTTCGTAAAACCAGATGGGGGCGAGAGAAGGGGTTCCCCCCCCTGCGTAAAAAGTTACGAAGCGATAAGAAGAAATCTCTTCCTGCCTGAGAAGAAATTCTTTTTGGAGGGCCTTAAGATAACGCTTAAGAAGCTCTTCAGAAGGCACCAGGGCCAAAGAGTAGAAATCACAGTAAGGGCATTTGGCCCGGCAAAAAGGGAAGTGGAGATAAAGAGCCGCTTCTTTTAGCCCCAACCCCCGCCCCCCGGGGTGCGAATCTCGATGATATCGCCATCCTGAACCTGAAGGGTGGCTTTACCCGGCAGGATTTTCCGGCGTTTACCCCTCTCCAGGATATTCAGGCCTCTTCGGCCGGCCTTCCCACCAAAAAGCCCGTAAGGAGCAAGTCTTCTCCGTTCCGAAAGGATAGTAACCGTAGCGGGTCTCAGAAAGCGAAACCGTCTGATAAGCCCATCTCCTCCCCGAAACTTACCGGCTCCTCCAGAACGAGGGCGCAGGGAATATTTCTCTACCAGGACCGGAAACTCCCTTTCCAGGGCCTCAATAGGGGTGTTTAAAGTGTTGGTCATGTGGGTATGGACTCCTGAAAGCCCGGCAAGCCCCGGCCTTCCCCCCATTCCCCCGCCGATGGTCTCGTAATAGGTAAAATCCTCTCCCCCAAAGGCAAGATTGTTCATGGAACCACAGGAGGCAGCAGGAATTTGCTCCGGAAGGGCCTGGGCCAGAGCCCCCAGGACCACATCTACCACCCTTTGAGAGGTTTCCACATTGCCGGCCGCCACCGGGGCTGGATAGACCGCATCAAGAATGGTCCCCGGGCGGGTAAGAATCTCAAGAGGATAAAAGGCTCCTTCATTGGCGGGTATTTCCCCTCGAGCCAGAGAAAAGAAGACGTAATAAACCGCCGCGCAGGTAACGGACCGCACAGCATTGAGGCTTGTCTTCACCTGGGGGCAGGAATCTCTGAAATCCAGAAAAACCCTCTCGCCTTCTACTTTGAGTTTGAGCCTCAACGGGAGTGGTTCCCTGGAAAGGCCGTCATCATCCAGATAATCCTCAAAATAGAATTCTCCATCCGGGATCTCACGGATTAGGGCTTTCATGAGCCTGGCACTGTATTCGAAAAGGAGTGCAAATCTCTCCTTGAGAAGGGAGAGAGAATAGCGTTTCAGGAGCTCCCGCACCCGGATCTCGCCTCGATGAAGGGCTGCCAGCTGGGCCCGAAGATCCCCTTCTCTTTCGGCAGGATTACGCACCCGAACGAGAAAATTTTTCCAAAAACTCTCGTTTAAACGCCCGGCCTCAAAAAGCTTACAGGGAGAGATCAAAACCCCTTCCTCCTCGATGTGGGTGGCAAGGGGCATGGAACCCGGAGTCTTTCCGCCTACATCGGCATGATGGGCCCGCACCGTAAGATAAAAGGCCACTTCCTCTCCTTCGTAAACGGGTTTGATTAGAGTAATGTCAGGAAGATGAGTCCCCCCGGCATAGGGATCGTTGGTAATCGCTATGTCGTGGGGCCCGAGATCGAGCACTTTTCGGACTGAAGCCAGGGTATGGGGCATGGCCCCCAGGTGGACAGGGATATGAGCCGCCTGGGCAATAAGGCGCCCTTTGCCATCGAAAATAGCACAGGAAAAATCGCGTCTTTCTTTAATATTGGCAGAAAAAGAAGACTTTTGGAGGACAATTCCCATTTCTTCCGCTACTGCTGCCATAAGAGAGTTAAAGATCGTGATTTCTACTTCCTCCCGCATCAAAGCTCTCCCTTTACTTCTCGATGTAGTCTTTCAAAGAATTCTTCCATAAACCGGTATCTTTCTGCTGCCAGGCGTCTTCCCTCTTTGGTAAGAAGGTGGTCTTTGATCCTGGAAAGTTTCAATTTGAATTCCCGCCAGGCCGTATCTTCTGAGGAGTAAGGCTCGGTCTTTTCAAGGTCCACTTCGGGGTTGTGGAGCCTGGCTCCCACTTCACCGGCAAAAAGGAAGGCTCGCCCAATACCCACAGCTCCCAGGGCATCGAGTTTATCGGCATCAAAGAGGACCTTAGCCTCAGGGGTCTGAGGGCGTCTTTCGCCTCGAAACCGGTGAGAGGCAATGGCCTCTGTTACCCGGGCGATAAACTCCTCTGGAAGACCATATTTCTCAAGGATTTTTCTGGTAAGCTCGGCTCCATAAGCAGCATGGCAAACCCTTCCTCTGGTGCGCTTTTCTTCCGCCCGGCCAATATCGTGGAAAAGGGCCGCTACCCGCACCACCTCCGGATCTGCGCCCTCAGCCCGGGCCAATCTTTCCGCCAGGGCCAGCACGCGTTTTACGTGATCAAACCGATGGCTGCCTCCGTTTTCTTCGTAATACCGGCGGGCTTCTTCTTCCAGCTTTTCCCAGAGTTCAGGGGGTATAAGAGACTGCTTCATGATTCCAAGGCTTTAAGGGCTGAAAATATTACCTGTTTTATGACCCCATTAATATTAACGGAAGCACTAGCAACCGACATCGTTAAAAGGATCCGTTCCCATTTTTCGGAACGAAAAATGGGAACGGATCCCGAAAGAATGTCGATTTAAAAAAGCTCCCAGTAATAAAGATGGTAAATTGCTTTGTCGGGGTAAACAAGGGATTATGGCAAAACTCTTCTGCCGGGAAGACTTCCTCAGGTGACAACGGATGTTTCTCGAAAGCACAGCCGCGACTATGTATCCGGCAAATTCGGTAAACAATAGGTTACTTTAAATCATTTTGCAAAAATTAGGCAAAAATAGTAGAAGAATTTGTTATGCCTCAGGGAAATCTCTTCCGGAAAAAAATTTCAAATCTCTGGTACAGAGAACCCATTTTTGTTATTGACGGTAGTTCTTTTATCTTCCGTGCTTACTTTGCCATCAAAGGCCACCTTTCCAACCGCAAGGGGCTTCCCACCAAGGCTATCTTCGGCTTCACCCAGATGCTTCTTAAACTCCTGCGGGAGATGAATCCCAGATACGTGGTCATCTGTTTCGATGCTAAAGGGCCAACTTTTCGGCACGAAATTTATGAAGCCTACAAGGCGAACAGGCCTCCGTTGCCGGACGACCTTGCAGTCCAGCTCCCTTACACTCGAGAAATAGCCCAAGCCTTTGGGGTTCCCATTCTTGAGCTCCCGGGTTTTGAGGCCGATGATCTTATCGCCAGCATCGCCACCAGACTTGACCACCCGGTCGTGATCGTAGGAGGAGACAAAGACCTTCTCCCCCTGGTCTCCGAAAAAGGGCTCATCTGGGACCCTATGAAAGATGAGATCACTGATCTTGAAAGAGTAAAAGAACGCTACGGAGTAGAACCAGCTCAACTCCTGGATGTAAGAGCACTTGCCGGAGACACAAGCGACAACATCCCGGGGGTTCCTGGCATAGGAGAAAAGACCGCCCTTAAACTCATCAAGGAGTTTGGCTCCCTGGAGGAAGTGCTTAAGAACGCTTCGCGGATAAGACAAAAGCGTCTCCGGGAAAATCTCCTCCAGTTTGCCGAGCAGGCCCGTCTTTCACGCGAACTGGTAAAGTTGAACACCGAAGCCCCTATTCCTCTCGAGCTTGAATTTTATACCCGCAAAGCCCCAGATATTCCCCGCCTGCGAGAACTTTTTCTGGAACTGGAATTCAAAAAACTCCTCAAAGACCTTCCGGCCACCAAAAGCATTTCCTATCAGGATTATGAACTGGTAGATGATCCGGATAGGGCGCGAAAGGTCCTTAAGGAAGCCCAAAAGGCCCCGCTTCTGGTAATAGATATCGAAAGCGATTCCAAAGACCCGATGCGAGGGAAAATAGTAGGGGTAGCCCTCTGTTTTGCCCCTCCCAGGGCATATTATTTCCCTTTCGGACATGAAGGCCTCGAAGCCTTAAAGCAGCTTCCTCAGGAAATCCTTGAAGAATTTTCCCCGCTTCTGGAAGGTGAAAAGCCCCTAAAATTGGGACACAACATCAAATACGATCTCATCATTCTCAAAAGAAAGGGCTTTGAGCTTCGAGGGCTTGAAGGAGATACCATGCTTGCTTCTTATCTCCTTGATCCCACCCGTCGGACACACGGGCTTGATGAGCTGGCCGAAGAAATCCTGGGGCACCGGATGATCTCATACAAAGAAGTAACCCGCGAACTTCAAAAAGGGGAGAGTTTTGCCCGGGTCCCCCTTGAAAAGGCCCGGGATTACGCCTGCGAAGACGCCCATGTTACCTATCTCCTTTACCAATACTTTTGGCCCAGGCTTAAGGAAGAAACCCTCTGGCGGGTCTTTGAAGAAATAGAAAGACCCCTTATCCGGGTTCTGGCCCGCATGGAAATGGCCGGTATCCGCATAGATATTCCTTATCTTCGAGAGCTTTCCCAGGAACTGTCCCGGCGTTTGCGAGAGCTTGAGGAAGAGATCTTTTCTCTGGCCGGCGAAAGGTTCAACCTTAATTCCAGCAGGCAGTTGGGCTTTATTCTTTTCGAAAAACTCAAGCTTCCCAAAATTAAACGCACCCCCAAAAAAACGGCCTTTTCTACGGATAACGAGGTCCTTGAAGAGCTTTCCGCCTCTCATGAACTTCCGCGCCTGGTTCTGGCCTATCGGACCCTTGCCAAGCTCAAATCCACCTATGTGGACGCCCTGCCCAAAATGTTAAACCCTGAAACCGGAAGGATTCACACCTCTTTCAATCAGACGGTAACGGCTACGGGAAGGCTTTCAAGCAGTGATCCCAATCTGCAAAACATCCCGGTTCGGGGAGAGGAAGGGGCCAAGATAAGAAAGGCCTTTGTCCCGGAGGAGGGCTGGCTTTTTCTTTCGGCAGACTATTCCCAGATAGATCTTCGGGTGCTTGCCCATTATTCCGAGGATCCCACCTTGATTGAAGCCTTTCACCATGGGGAGGATATCCACCGGCGCACCGCGGCTGAGATCTTTGGCATACCTCCGGAAAAAGTTACCCCTGAGATGCGACGCATGGCTAAAACCATCAATTTTGGCATCGTTTACGGGATGAGCCCTTACGGGCTGGCCAAGGAACTCAAAATCGGAAGACGAGAGGCGAAAGCTTTCATTGAACGCTATTTTGCCCGCTACCCCGGGGTGAAACGTTACATGGAAAACATTATAAAAGAGGCCCGTGAGAAGGGTTTTGTTCAGACCCTCTTTGGCCGCAAAAGACCTCTTCCCGATATCAAGAGCCCCAACCGAACCGCCCGCGAATTTGCCGAACGAACCGCCATCAACACTCCTATCCAGGGCACGGCAGCAGACATCATTAAACTTGCCATGATTCGTATTGACCAAATCCTAGAAAAGGAAGGTTTCCGCACCAGAATGCTCCTTCAGGTCCACGACGAACTCCTCTTTGAAGTCCCACCCCAGGAACTTGAAGAAATCAAAGAAATTGTCCGACAACAAATGGAAGGGGTAGTAAAACTCAAAGTGCCACTTAAGGTGAACCTGGCCGAAGGCAGGAACTGGGCTGAGGCTAAAGCATGAGCTGGCAGTATTTTGAAAGTGGCTACGAACGCACCACTGATAAAAATCTTATTCGCATCCTGCTGGAAGACTTGCGAGACAAGGCTTACTGGCTCCAATTCGTGGCCTCCGGATTTCGTTCTGGTCCTACCATTTTGCTAGAAATAGAAAAAAACCGCCTGATCTTTGATCTCCCCCGGCCCTGGAATGCCAATCTCTCCGTTGCCAGGGTGATTTATCGCGATAGTGACAAAATTCAACATTCCTTCAAAGTCAAAATCCTGGAAACCGATCCCGAAAAGAAAGTTGTCATCACCTCTTATCCCCGGGAGTATTTCCGGCTGGAAAGGAGGCGTTTTTATCGGGTTTCGGTGCCGGAAGGCTCAACCGCTACTTTTTCTTTCAAAGACCAGGAAATTATAGCCGACGTGCTCGATATCAGTGGTTGTGGTATGGCCATTTTAGCTCCCAAAAAAGTAACTCTTCCGGTGGGAGAAATTCTTCGTGATATTGACCTGGATCTTATGGTCTCGGTGGGTAAGTCCTACGATCAAAGAATAAGGATCAAAAAGGCCCGGATCGTGCGGGAAAGGGCACACAACCGGGCCCGCAAATTTTACGGGATCGAATTTCTCTTCGAAAAAGAAAGAGAAAGAGAGCCCATTTTACGCTACACCATTAAGCGGGAAATCGAGCTCCGTAAGGCCGAAACCTAAAGAGGCCGTAAGGCTAGGGCCTTTTCATAAAGGGCCAGATATTTTTCGGAGACCTTATCCCAGGTGTAATTCTCATAAATGTGCTTTACAGCCTGCTTTATCATCTGGACGATCTTTTCCGGCTCCCGCCGAAAGACCTCAAAGGCCCTCAGGATAGCTCCTGCCAGCTCTTCAGGACGCTGTTCCAGATAGACGAAACCATTAAAGCCGTCTTTTACCTTCACAAGCCCTCCCGTGTGTCGCACGATGGGAAGATTGCCCATCAACTGGGCCATAAAATCCGTAAGGCCACAGGGTTCATAATTGGAAGGGATCACAAAGAAGTCTCCGGCCGCATAAATCAAATTGGCAAGAGAAGGATCATAACCCAAAAGGAGGGCCATCTTGTCTGGAAAATCTCTGGCAAGAGCGATGAGGCTCTCTTCGATTTCAGGGATCCCTGTCCCGAGAATGACGGTAAGAAACTCTTCTCCACTCTCGTAAAGGAGCCTCAGGGCTTGAGCCAGGATGTTGATCCCCTTTTGTTCTGTAAGTCTTGAGACCGCGGTAAGAAGCGGCTGGCGTTCTCGGTCTTTGGGTTTGCCATAAATTTTGACCCTGGGCTCACGACGACTTATTTTGGCCAGCAATTCCTGGCGACAGATCTTTTTCCCGGCCAGATCCCCTTTGGCCGGATCAAAGGCCGCTGGAAGGCCAAGTTTTTCCGGCTTTCGGGGATCAAAGTCTTCAGGTGTAATTCCGTTGGTGATGCCTTCAAGTTTTATCCCTCGTTCCTTAAGGGCGTGGCCCAGCCACCCGGTATGGGCATCAAGCTCTGTCTCCTGCAGTTCCCGGGCATATTGTTCAGAAACGGTATTAATAACCGCGTATTTTGCCCCACAGAGGAAAGGATTAAAGGAATTGTTGAGTAAAGAGTCCTTTATCACCCACCAGGGGAGCCCGGTGTTAGCTTTGGCAAAGGGAAGATCATCCACATCCTGATGATAGCCAAGCCCGGCATTGTGGATGGTAATCACAAACCCTGTGGCCGGGAAATAATCACGGAAACCCATAATCTCTCTGGCCAGGGCCGGGGTGCAGGCGGTATGGCCATCATGGCAATGAATTATATCCGGCTGCTCTCTGAGCCTTACGGCCGCACAAAGGGCGGCCTTTTGCAGCAGGATGTTCATGGCAAAATAGTCAAAATGGCCCATGCCTTTTTTCTTCCAGGCTTCTTTCTTTTCTTCCTCTTCGGTATAAGTATAAATACCGAGTTTTTCGGCATATCTTTCCGCCTCGATGAGAAAAATTTTCACCCCGTTGATCTCACCTTCCCAGAGGAAGACATCTTCTCTCCTTTCTTCCTGGGCGTAATCCATATCTACCGGAAAACTCAAGCCCGTTTCTTTAAAACCCAGTTCTTTGGGCTTCAAAAAACCGTAGCGCGGCAAAAAGACCGTTACCTTAAGGCCCTTTCGCACCAGGGCCTCTGAAAGTTCCTGGGCCACATCCTTAAGCCCTCCGGCACCTGCTAGGTCCCGATATTCTCTCGTAAGGGTGTAAAGTTCTCTGATTTCTTTCATTTCAAATTCCTCCCGAAAAATCTTATTTCAAAACCAGACCCCCCTCATCTCACATTAGACCAATTTTTAACCTTTAAGCAACGTTTATAAAGTTCTTCGCACCCGAAGTCGTAAAGTAAAGGTTCGTTTCGAGCAGTAATCCAGTAATAGATGGGCCGTAAAATTTCTAATGAAGCTTCTTGATCTTCAAGGGCGCGGGCAATTTTCCAGGCCTGAAGAGGCCTGCCTTTTACAAACCTGGGGAGAAAGGCATACTTAAGAATATCCAGTTCTCTGCTTCGGGAGGGCTTTCCCAGAAGATTTTGAGAAGCAAGGGCTGAAAGAGGCATGGAATTTTTCTTTTCATCCCATAGACGCACCAAAATCCGCATTTCATTAAATAGGGCACCGGCCTTTAGAAGGCGGGTATTATATCTGGGAGTTTTAGTCTTGGGCATTCCGATTTTTTATAACACAAGTTTTTATATTAATGAGAGCATTAAAGGTCTGAATCATAGAATCCGTTCCCATTTTTCGTTCCGAAAAATAGGAACGGATCCCAAAGAAACAATGTTACCTAAAAAATGCTCCCAGTAATAACACAAACCGCTCAAAAAGATAACTTCTGGCAATAGAAAACAGAAAACATTTTCAAAATGAGGAGAAAAATGAACCAAAACCAGAGAAATTTCTC
>JALSPN010000181.1 GCA_026985945.1 Thermodesulfobacteriales bacterium | reverse complement strand
CCGGGGCCAGAGATCTTTTTCGGCGGCTTCGGAACGGGCCTCATAGGCCTTGCTTCTGGCAGCCAGGGCCTTCAAGCGGGGATAACGGGCCAGGGCCAATTTTAAACAGGTTTTTAAATCCAGAGGGGAGGCTGCTCCGGCGACATTTACCAGGATAAACAGCAAAAACCCCGAGGCAGTTAAAAACTTCTTCATGCCCTTCTCCCTGCCAGCCACTTGTGCCAGAAAAGTGCGACCAGAAAAAGCCCCCCTAGAAGAGCATAATAAAAGGTGTGACGAAAAGTATCCTGAAAGGCACAGGAAAGGGCCTGAAGGGTCTGGAGTTTATAGAAGAGGGCCTTGGCCTTGGCTTCGGAAAGCCCCTGCGGAAAAAAACGCTCAAGCCCCTTTACCCCTCGGGCCAGGAACAGCTTGATGTAAGTGAGATTTTCAAGGGCGGTAACCTCCTGGAAGTGAAAGGCGGTTCTTTTTTCAAGGGTATTGGTGGCAAGGGCAGTGCCGAAAGAGCCCCCCACGAAACGCTGGTAATGCATGAGGGCCACCCCGAGGCCGGCCTTCTCTCCCAGAGGCCTTAAGGCCAGGGCCGCCAGAGGGGCAAAAAACATCCCCAGGGCAATGCCGTAAGGGATGGTCAAAATGGCGGCTTCCCTGGCCGGCCGCCAGTAATCAAGTTTGGGCAGGAGGAAAAGGCTTGAAAAGCAGAGGGTCAAAAAGCTTAAAAGGAGGATTTTTTCGGGCCCCAGACGATCACTTAAAAAGCCTGAAACGATGGAAAAGACACCGATAAAGCCGGCAAAGGCCAGCATGTGAAGGCCGGTGTCAAAGGTGGGAAGCCCTTTGAGATGTTCGTAATAAAGGGGCAGGAGGTAGAAAATCTGATACATGGCAAAACCGAGAACGAAGAAATGAAACCCCATGGTGAGGCCAAACTCCGGGACACGATAAATACTAAAATCGATGAGGGGTTCCCGGCTGTAAATTTCCGAAAGGAGATAGAGCAGAAAGGAGATGGCGGCGGAGAAGGCCAGCAGGCCTATAAAGGTGGATTGAAACCAGCCGTATTGCTGCCCTTTAGAAAGCAGAACCAGGAGGGCCACGGTGGCAAAGCTGATCAGGAAATAACTTCTGAAATTAAAGCGCAGCCTTCCGCTTCCCGGAAGAAGCTCCGGCAGAAAAAAGAGGGCCGCCATGAAATTGATGATCCCAACCGGAATGTTGATGTAAAACACATAGCGCCAGGAGAAATATTCCGTGAGAAAGCCCCCGGCGGTAGGGCCCAGGGCCGGGGCAAAGCTGACTCCCAGGGCAAAGATACCCATGGCGAGCCCCTGGCGCTCGGGGGGATAGGCGGCGTAGAGGATGGCCTGGGCTGAACCCATGATGAAGGCCTCCCCCAGGCCCTGGAGGGCCCGGAAGATGATCATCTCAGCAAGGGAGTGGGCCATGCCGCAGGCCGCGCTTGCCACGGTAAAAAGCCCCACCCCGGCCAGAAAGATCCTGGTAAAACCGTAAGCCCGGGCCAGAGAAAAGATAAGAAGAAGACCCACGGCCGCCGCGGTCATGTAAGCGGTAATAACCCACTGAATTCCGTAAAGATCGGTGGAAAGCGGGGCCATCATTTTGGGGACCACCACGTCCACGATGGTGGTATCAAGGATGGCCATGAAGGCCCCCACCATCACGATCAGGGTTATAAGGGCCCGCTCGCCACTTTTGAGCTCGGAATAGGTCTTTTTCATTGCCGCCTGATTTCTACCTCTCCCCCAAGCCCCACCCGCAAAAGCTCCACCGGCCCGCGGGTGATCTTGATCTTGACGGGGACCCGCTGGGCAACCTTGGTAAACTCCCCGGCGGAAATGTCCCGCGGCACAAGGGCAAATTTAGCAGCGGTGGCCGGAAGGATCTGCCAGACCTTTCCTTCAAATTTTTCATCCGGAAAGGCGTCGATCCTGATGCGGGCGTAAGACCCTACCTGGACCCCTTTAAGCTTGGTTTCTTCAAGGAGCACCAGGATGTAAATATCTTTCGGATCCACCAGGGCGTAAATCGGTTCCCCAGGGCCTACCACATCCCCTGCCGCGTGAAAGCGTTTGGCCACGTAACCGGAAAGAGGAGAGAGGAGCTTGCAATAGGAAAGAAGAAGGTTTGCCGTGGAGACCCGGGCCTTGAGGGCCTTTTCCCGGGCCTTGAGGGCCTTGAGGGCCT
>JALSPN010000180.1 GCA_026985945.1 Thermodesulfobacteriales bacterium | reverse complement strand
CTCTATTGGAATCAACTTTTAAATCGGTCTGGATTTTTATCCGATAAGCTTTATAGCCTGATGCTAAAGAAAACCCTTTAGAGCTTTTTAACGATGTCGGTTGTTTAGTGCTCCCATTAATAAATGTAATGGAGAAGAAAGTAGTTCCTGGATCTTAATCAAGGAGGACGCTCAATTTGATCTTTCACCTAAAAGGTATCATGGTGAGGCTCCCTCGTAGGGGAAAGCCGGGGTGCGGGTGGAGCTCTTCATCCTGCCCGACCTCCACCCACCCCCCTCCCTGCGAGGGAGGGGAAAACGGAACTCAGAGGACATTAACCGGAAATTTGGATCTAATGTATTATCTCCGATGGGTTGGAATTTATTTAAAATATCTGAGCGGATAATGGAAGAAGAGAATATTTCTTTGCCAAGATTATTAGCCTATGACGGCCTGGTGGAGAAATATCTCAAGATCCTTCACTACGGCTTTCTTGAGACCATTATCAATTTCTTCCCTGAAGAAGGCCTCTTTTTGGATGTAGGGGCGGGGACTGGCCATCTGGCGGTAGAGCTTGCTCGTCTTTGCCCCAGGGCTCTCATCGTGGCCGTTGATCTTTCGGAGAACATGCTTCTGGTAGCGCGAGAGAAGGCAGAAGCAGCAGGAGTGCATAGGCGCATATTCTTTCTCAAGGCCGATGCCAAAAAACTCCCGTTTAAAGATCAGGTCTTTGATGGTGTCTATTGCATAACATGCTCCATCACCTACCTGAACCACTTTATCTCCTGCAGGAAATAAAAAGGGTCACCAAAGAAGAAGGAGCCATTCTGGAAGGAGCCATTCTGGTGCGAGACCTGATCAGGCTCTCTCCCCTGGAAAGGACCTTCGGCCTTCCTTATAATGATCTGATGAAAAAGGAATACGAAGATTCCATAAAGGCCGCTCTAAGCCGGGAAGAATGGCGTGAGCTGGCGCGCAGGGCCAATATCGACCGGGCACGAATAACATATCAGTTTCTAACCCATCAAAGTATAGAACGCCCTTCTCTGCGAAGAAGGTCTAAATATTTCCGTGTGCCGGTTTCGGCTTTTTTGAGGCCCTTTACCCGACTTTATGTCTCCAGGCCCTCTGCTATCCCCCCTTTTTCACGAGGCCCAAAAAATATCCCCGAAAAACTGGCCCTTCTGCTTCAGGCTGCTATTCTGGCCCCTTCGGGAGACAACCTCCAACCCTGGCGTTTCAGGGTAAAAAGTGACGAAGAGATCGATTTTCTCTTTGACCCACAGGTGGATACTTCATTTTTTAATTTTGAACAGGTCGCCACCTACATCGCCATGGGTGCGGCTCTCACCAATGCCCAATATCTTTTAGAAAAAGAAAAGATAGACCATGAATTCCTTTTTTCTCCTGGCCGGGAAAACGGGCTCTTAAAGGTGGGCACCTTGAAGGTAAAATGGCCAGAAAAGGATTTTCATCTTCATGAACCACTTTTCCAAACCCCCTGTGGCCGAAGGCTTACCAACCGCAAAAAATATGAAAAAGCAGGCCTTTCAGCCGCAGAGAAGAAAGCTCTTCTGGAACCTTTCCGGAAAGAGTCGGTAGAGGTGAAGCTCTTAACGGGTGAGGCCCTTAAGGAGCTTGCAGAGTTGATCTATCTTGCGGATATAATCCGTGTGGAAAGGAAAGATTTGCACGAGTTTTTACACGCCACCATCCGCTGGAACCAAGAAGAAATCGAACGACGCCAAGATGGCATGCCCCTCGAGACCCTTGAGGCGGGGAGGGCCGGAGAGGCCATTTTGCGCCTTACAAGGCCCTGGCCGGTGATGAAGGCTTTATCTCGCCTGGGTCTTTCGCGGGCGATGGCCGAACACACCCGCACGCTGACCTTATCATCTGAAGGGGTGTTTGCCTTTTGCCCTGAAGACTTTAGCCCCCGGGGCTTCTTTGAAACCGGAAAGACCATGGAAAGGATGTGGCTCTTGCTTACTGAAAAGGGCCTTGCGGCCCAGCCCCTGGCCGCTGCTCCCCTTTTTCTCCTGCGCTGGCAGGCTGGCCGTTTCTTTGATTTCTCACCCCGGCATCAGACCATCCTGCACCAGCTGGAGAGGGGTTTTGAAAGGCTTGGCCTCAGCCGCTCTCTCATGCTTCTGCGCTTCGGCAAGGCCACGCCACCCCAAAAGAGAGCCCCTCGCAAGGAGCTTGAAAGCTTTTTAATCTCTTGAGGGAATATTCCT
>JALSPN010000179.1 GCA_026985945.1 Thermodesulfobacteriales bacterium | reverse complement strand
CGCACACACATCCAGGCGGCAAGATTATGTTTGCGGGCGGGATTGAAGGGTATCATCAAGATAAATTCTGCCCGCACCTCTCCTGGCAGTTTCATAATGGTGTAATAGGGTTTCATGTAACGCCGATCACTTTTGAGGCTGCGGGGAATTTCCCATAAATCTTCCTGATTGTAAAAAACTCGTGGATCCCGCATGTGATAAGCCCCAAAGAGTCTGGCCTGCAAAAAGAAGAGGCGATGGGGATACCGAATATGGGCCCTGATATCCTCTGGAAGCTCTTCTAAGGGTCTGAACATGTGGGGGAATATTTTCTGATAGGTCTTGATGATAGGATCAGAAGGATCCTTAAGGTAGAAGGAAATCTCCCCGTGGTAGGCGTCCACCACGGCCAAAACCGCGTTGCGAATATAATTGCCAAGGCCCTTTACCCGCCGGGAATAAGGATAGCGGTCCGAAATGGTATAGGCATCTACCAGCCAGAAGAGTCTCCCTTCTTTGTTGATAACAAGATAAGGGTCATCATCAAAATGGAGGAAAGGAGCCGCCTTTCTTACGCGTTCCGTCACACTCCGATAAAAGAGGATTTTGCTTTCCGAAGTGATATCTCCAGAAAGAAGGATCTTACTCGAACCAAAACGCAAACTGAAAAGTATTCGACGCCAGAGCCCTCCAACCCTGACCCCAGTTCGACCATTGTAGGTCGTATAAACATTGCTTTCTCCGGCCGGATAATCGAATTCCCGGGCCTTTGTGCGCACAATCACATATTCGTTGGCAAGTTCTCCAAAATAGATTTCCGGGCGGGTAATCTTGATGTTGCAGCGGGAAACAGGAGGAATATCCTTGATAAGGAGCTTTGGGAGCCCCTCTTCCGTAACTTCATTTACCACCCCTAAGGTCAAACCATAACCATGGGTATAGACCAGGTGTTCGTTTATCCAGGATCTGCTGGGAAGGTCCTCGTAGGAAAGCTCCCGGGCAGAAAGCATCACCTGCCGCAGCCCACCGTTCAGGAGGTAGCGGTCATTGTCCACGGAGACGAATTTGTAATAGGTGCGAATTTCCTGGATCTGGCTGTAGGTTTCAAGCAGTGGTTCGTGATCCCACAGGCGAATATTTTTGATAGTATCTTCGTTACGGGCCAAGGCCTCTTTGGTAAGAGGCGGGCCAAATTTAAATTCTCGTTCGTCCACTTCTGAGAGCCCGAAGGCCTCTCTTGTAGCCTGTATTTCATAGGCCAGATACCTTTTTTCCCTTTCCAGTTCGTTGGGCTGCACGATATACCGATGGACCACTCCTGGCAGAAATTTAAGCCCTACGAAATAAAGAAGGGCATAAAGCCCCACCAGCCCCAAAAGGATTTCCTTACGGGGGCGCATGATAAAGACGGCCGAAAGCCCTGCTGCCAGGATCGAAAGAAAGCAAAGCCCTGTCAAAGTGGGTAAAACCACCCTGGCTTCCGCAAAACCTGCCCCAAAAACCACACCCCTTTCATCAAAAAGGAGATCAGCCCGATCGAGCCAGAGGTCAAAAGCCAGGCGCAGGAAAAAAAGCACCAGCATAAGGGCCAGATAGCGCCTGAAAGGCCTGGTAAGAGAAAGATTTTTCCCCCGGCCTTCAATATGGCCTAGCGCCAGAAATAGAAAAACCCCAAGACCAGCACAGAGGACCCAGATACCAAAGGCCCAATCCGTAAGGTAACGGAGAAAAGGGAGCTTGAAGACAAAAAAGCCGATGTCAAGACCGAGTAAAGGGTCTTTTTTCCCGAAAGGGGTAGCGTGCCAGAAAAGGAGAACGTCTTCCCAAAAAGGAGCGGCCGAAAGACCGGCTAAAATTCCCAAGAAAAGAGATGCTATTTTCAAGGTCAAACGAAACTTGGCTCCCAGCCAGCGTTGCAAGCGAGGATCAAAAAAACTTGAGAAGGCCCCTGATCGGGCAGCAGCCCTGTGAACCAGGAAGCCGTTAAGGTAGAAAAGGGCCGCGGTGAGACCACCAAAGATCGAAAAGAGAGCGGCCTGAACCCAGAATTTTATGAGAAAGACCCGCAGAAATCCCAGGTCTTGATACCAGAGAAAATCGGCCAAATAGCCCACCAGGGGCTTCCCTATCAGGACAGAAAGCCCCAAAAAGGCCAGCAACAAAAACAAAAGACGGCTTAAAAGCGGCATAATCAATCTTCTCGAGCCAGGTTAAGAAGGCTCCCCGCCAGGATGATTTCTCGATCCCGAGGGGTGAGATCTATTCGAGCCCTAATGGAGCCTTTGCCTACAATTTCTATCACAATCTCTTCTGCTCCCGAAGCCAACTGTTCACGAATACCCTTTAAAAAGAGCTCGTCTCCAGGAGCAATCTTTTCATAATCTTGAGGATTGACAAAAGTCGCGGGCAAAATACCAAAATTGATAAGATTGGCCCTGTGTATCCGGGCAAAACTTTTGGCCAGCTTAAGTCTTACTCCCAGATAGCGGGGAGCCAGGGCGGCGTGTTCTCTGGAAGATCCCTGGCCATAATTTTCACCCCCCACGATGGCTACCAAGCCACCGCTTTCTTTTACTTTCAGGGCTTTGGAAGCAAACTCCGGATCGAGAGCCGAAAAGACGTATTCACTAATAGCCGGAAGGTTACTCCTTAAAGGAAGAATTTTGGCCCCGGCAGGCATGATGTGGTCCGTAGTGATGTTGTCTTCCACCTTAAGAAGCACCTTGCAGCGCAAATTTTCAGGAAGGGGATCAAATTGGGGCAGAGGGACAATATTGGGCCCCCGAATGATCTCTACCTCTCTGGCCTTCTCCTCGGGAAGGGGTGGTAAAAGCAGGGCGTCGTTAATGATAAAACGTTCCGGGAGCTGAATTTCAGGATAGGCCCCAAGCTTTCGAGGGTCAGTAATTTTCCCGGTAAGGGCGGCAGCCACGGCCACTTCCGGGCTCACGAGATAGACCTGGTCGTTCTTGGTCCCGGAACGGCCGGGGAAATTCCGTGTGAAAGTCCGCAGAGAAACGGTTCCGGTAGCAGGGGCCTGCCCCATGCCGATACATCCCAAACAACCCGACTGATGGATGCGGGCCCCGGCATGAATAAGGTCTTTAAGGGCAGCAAGGGCATCTAAATTCTCAAGCACCTGCAAAGAACCCGGGTTGATCTCAAAGGAGACGGTGGGATGAACTTTTTTTCCGTGAAGGGCCTTTGAAACCACCAGAAGGTCTCTAAGCGAAGAATTGGCACAGGAGCCCACGATTACCTGGGCCACTTCCTGCCCCTCCAGTTCGGAAACCGGCTTTACGTTATCAGGAGAGGAGGGGCAGGCTGCCAGAGGCTCAAGGGTGGAAAGATCAAGCTCAATGATCTCGTCATACCGGGCATCTGGATCCGGAAGAATCTCCTGCCATTCCTCATCGCGGCCCTGGGCTTTAAGCCAGGCCAGTGTTACCTCATCGGAGGGAAAAACACTCGTGGTGGCCCCCATCTCTGTCCCCAGGTTGGCAATGGTGGCTCGATCAGGCACAGAAAGTTCTTTTACCCCGGGGCCAAAATATTCGAGGATCTTCCCGAGCCCACCTTTTACCGTGAGCTTTCTGAGCATCCAGAGGGCCACGTCTCTTGCTGAAACCCAGGGGGGGAGTTTTCCGGTAAGATAAACGCCCACAATTTTGGGCATTAGAAGGTGGAAAGGCTTTCCCGCCATGGCCATGGCCACATCAAGCCCTCCGGCCCCAATGGCCAGCATGGCACATCCCCCGGCGGTAGGGGTATGAGAGTCTGATCCGAGGAGAGTCTTTCCCGGGCGGGCAAAACGTTCTAAATGCACCTGATGGCAGATACCATTTCCCGGCCGGGAGAACCAGAGACCATATTTTGCGGCCACGCTCTGGAGAAAGCGGTGATCATCGGCATTGCGAAAGTCTGTCTGGAGGAGATTATGATCCACGTAGGAAACCGAAAGTTCTGTGCGGACCCGCGGGATGCCAATGGCTTCAAATTCAAGATAAGCCATGGTCCCGGTGGCGTCCTGGGTTAAAGTCTGATCGATCTTAATGGCAATAGGTTCACCCCTTTTGAGAGATCCAGAAACCAGATGTGAGGCGATGAGTTTTTCTGCCACGCTAAGTCCCATAAATTCCTCCTTAAAAACTTAAGTCTGGAAGGAGACCAAACGGTTCCGGAAAGCATTTTTTTAATTCTTGTAAGAGATTCCGTACCAGTCCTTTCAAAGGGTGCTCTGTGCCCAGAAAGCGAGAAAGAAGGGCCATATATTGGATGAGGGGGAGATAGAGAAAGCCTTGGGCCCAAGAAGAATCTTTGACCAAAATAGTTGGTCTTATCTCTAGTTCGCAAAAATCGAGAAGATCTATCAACTCCAGGGAGAAACGACTCAGAAGATAGTAGTGTCTCATCTGAAGAGGGAGCTCGAGGGCTTTAAGTTCTTGGGTGGTAAGAGTGCGAAAATGGATCCCTACCGGAGGAACCAGGCCGTGTTTGGGCCAGAGATCTTCAAAGAGTTCGGGAAAATTTTGACACAGAAAAATGAGCAGGGCTTTGGAAACTTTTTGCTCTTTGAGTTCCAGATATAGTTCTCTAAAACTCCTGATAGAGCCTGAAATTACATAACGTTTCCTGGAAAGTTTGTCTATGTTTACCTGACAGGGCTGCCCCTCAAGAAATTTGTGAAAAGGGGTCTCGCTATCCAAATCTACTAAAAGAACCAGAGAAACCAGAGAGAGAATTTTTTCGTTTTCGCGCCATTTTTGAGGGTCATCAGGACAATTTAATTTACGAGCAATCTCTTTCAGAAAAGTGAGCGGTTCATTGGGGGTGGGTTGAATAGGAAAAATTTGAAGCTCTTTTTTGCCTTCCATAAGGGCTGAAGATAGCATCATTTAGCTTCTTTTGCGAGCCTCGACAAAGCGTTTCTCAAGGGATTGGAGATCCCTTTCGTGACCAATAACCACTAAAATATCTCCGGATTCAAGCTCAAGCTCCGGGTCGAAAATGAATTCTCTTCGGCCATCTCGGCGTTTGATCAAAATGGCATAAGCCCCCTCCATCACTTTGACTCCCAAATCCTTAAGTTTTACCCTCTTCTCAAGGGGAAAATCCTCGACCAGGATTTCATCCTGCAGGTCAGCCCGGTCAACCATGGCCTCTTCGATAAGATCTACCACGTGGGGGCGCATCATAGCGAGAAACATTCGCAAAGCTCCTACTCTGCTTGGCTGAACGAGCGCATCAATACGAGAACCTTCAAAAACAAGGGCTGCTTCTTCGTCTTCACTGCGGGCCACGACCTTGATAGAAGGATTGAGTTCCTTGGCCAGAAGGCCAAGGTAAAGATTTTTGGAAGAATCTCCAAGGGCCGCGAAAAGCCCCAAAGCCTTCTTAATACCTGCACTTTCAAGATTTTCCCGCGAAACAGCCTCTCCGATTACGTAAGGTATCTTCTCCTCTTGAAATCGTTCGAGATAGCGGACATCTGCATCTATGACCGCAAAGGGGCGCCCTTCAGCCCTCAAAAACTCACAGATCTTTCGCCCTACTTTTCCATATCCACAAACAATATAATGTCCTGTAAGGGCCTCCAGGGCCTTTCGATTTTTTCTCTCCCCCAGAACCCGGGCCAGTTGACCGGAAACCACCGCTTCGGTGATGAGGGAAAATAGGTAGCAGGCGCTCCCTATGCCTCCCAGGATCAAAAAGCTGGTAAAAATCCTGCCTTCTGGAGAGAGGTTTCTGATCTCTCCAAAACCCACGGTAGATAGGGTGATGATGGTCATGTAAAAGGCGTCAAGCGGAGCCCAATCTTCTATCACTACGTAACCAACCGTTCCCAGGGCCAAAAAGAAGCCAAAGAGAGCTATTGCCAGCCAGAGCCTTCTCCACACTTCTTCCCTCCACAATTCAGCTTAAAATTTTTAATTGAGACCTTTGAATAATTTGGATAATTAAGCAAAAATTCCATCATCTATGAAATCAATATCAACAAAATTAAATATTTTTACCAATATCACCAAAATTTTCCCGGTCTCTCACCTCTATTTTCTTCTATTTCCTCTTTTTTCGCTCTATTTCTCTATTTCGGACATAATTCTCCTGTCCTTACCTTAGGAAACCTCTCCTTTCCTAAAGTGCCAGGTAAGATTAAGCACATTGTAGGTAAAACACGTCAAAAACAGATGTATCTCATTGGCAAAAAGCCCTACATACCTGGCCTTTGTCCGATTAAGATGCAGGCTGAATATCCCAAAGACTTTTTCCACTTTGCTCCTGATCCGCGAAAATATCTTATTCAGCTTCTTCTGTTTCTTCGAAAGAGACCGCCCACGACAACCTTTATATAAAACCCCACAATATCTTTCTTCTTGCCGACACTTCTGGCATACTTCTCGGCTATCATAAGCTTTATCCGCAAATATGGCCTTCTCATCTCCTTCAAGGAGTTCTTCCAGCACCTGGGAATCATGCACGTCGGCCGGGGTGCACACAAATTCCGTCACAAACTCAGACTTTGGATCAACGGCTACGTGATCCTTGTAGCCATAGACGGTCTTCCCTCCCCTTTTGGTAAAAGAGGCATCATTATCCTTGCCAGGCCTTCTTGCTGCTTTGACCAGGCGGGCATCAATGATCTTTCCAGCTTTAAGTTCAAAGCCTTTTTGGGGCAGCTGGCGTTTGAGTTCGTCAAAGCACTTTCGGTAGAGATTCAAGGACTTGAGGTTGGAGCGGAAGCGGGAGATGGTAGAGTGATCGGGGTAGGATCAAGGGCGGAGAGGCCGAAGAAGCGGCGGTAGAAGAGGTTACCGGGGAGCATGGTTTCCATTTCAGGGTCGGAGTGACCATAGATTTGCTGAATGATGAGGATTTTGAGCATGAGGACGGGGTTGTAGGCCTTGCGGCCGAATTTAGAGGGGTAGAGTTGGGAGAGGATGTTTTCGAAGGGTTTCCAATGGATGAGTTTATTAATGCGATAGAGGACATCTCCAGGGAGATTTTGATAGATGAGATGTTCGCCGATAGTTATTGGGGATTTATCTTTTTTAAACATTTGTCAAACTCCTTTAGTTTTTATTTAGCATTAACCTGAGAGAGGTCGAAAATCGATGAATTTTGTAAAGGTCTATTAAAAAAACCGATTAAATTATAAATAATTGAGTTTTGGAATATTTGGTGAAAAATTTAGAAATGGTAAAAAGAAGTCTCTGCAAAATATTTAAAGGTTGTCTGAGGGTCTTTGCGGTTGGTGTGTGAAGTGCTAATTTCGGCAATTTTACAAAGTTCTTAAAAAATATTTAAATGATACGTAATTGGATTGGAGGCAAAAGATGAAACCCTTTACAATATGGTTTACAGGCCTTTCTGGCTCAGGGAAGTCAACTCTTTCTAGAAGGACATATTTAGAAATTAGAAGAAGAGGTCTTAAAGCTGAATTACTTGATGGTGATATTATTAGAACAAATTTTAGTCAGGAATTGGGCTTTACTAAACGCGAAAGAGATATTAATGTTAAAAGAATAGGTTTTCTTTCTTGGCTATTAAATAAGCACGGTATAATAAGCGTAGTAGCGGCAATCGCACCTTAAGAAAGCACTAGAAAAATAAATCGCAGCTTAATTTCTAATTATATAGAGGTTTATTGTAATTGTCCCTTAGAAGTAGTAGAAAAACGAGATGTGAAAGGTCTTTATGCTAAGGCGAGGCGGGGAGAAATTCCTAACTTTACAGGTATTTCTGATCCTTACGAGCCTCCTAAAAATCCAGAGATAGTCGTTTATACAGATAAAGAAACCGTTGAAGAAAGTATTAACAAAATAATATCTTATTTGGAGAGAAATGGCTATCTTCCTTCTGTTCAAGAATATATAGATCATGCTTTGTTAGAAGAGGAAGAAAAACTATTAAGAGAGCACCTTCGAAAATTAGGTTTTGCTCGTAAGAGTTGGTGAAGCCTTTATGGCCCCCCCTGCTCTGCGGGGCAGGGGGGACTGATCGAATTGCAGTCTTAAGGAGCTTTCTTTTCTGATTGGATGGTAATTAAAGGCAAAATTTTCTGGAGGCGCTTCTCCCCTATACCTTTGACTTTGAGTAAGTCTTCAGGTGATTTAAATGGCCCGTTTTTTTCTCGATAGGCTACGATGCGTTCAGCTACAGTTTTGCCAATTCCTGGTAATTCGGTAAGCTCTTCAACAGAGGCCTTATTAATGTCCATTTTTGCCCACGCCATAGCCGTTAAAAGAAATGCAAAAACTAACGACAAAAGGACAACCTTTGACCTGTGAATTAAAATTTTCATACCTACCTCCCAAGTAATTTTTAGAAAATTCTATCGAGACAAAGAAGAAAAAACTTAAAATTTGTTTTTTTTATATCAGTCAAATATCAGTCAAGGATCCGTTCCTATTTTTTACTCGAAAATAGGAACGGATCCCAAATGTTAAGAAATAGATCTATTCTTTCCTAGGGCGCCCGCGGGGTCTGGGGCAATATCCCAATTTTTTACGAAATGTTTTATCTCCTGTGGGCAGGTTTTTGCGTATTGATTTCCTTAAAAACTCAAGCACTTCTGGCGGTTCGGGCAAAGAGCGCCATTCTTTGTAAAGCCTTAGGGTTTCGGGAGTAAAAGGCAGAGGGTCTAAAAAATGGGATCCGATCCCATTTTTTGAGGCGGAGGAATAGGGGTAATCTTCTGGATTTTGGGTAAGGTTTGCGCGGACAGGGTTGCGTTCGATATAACGAAGCACTTGCCAGAGATAGTTTTCATGGTCCACCACAGAAGAAAAGTACTTGGCTTTCCAGAGTTGCCCTTCGGTTTCATATTTGTCGTTATAATATTGGGTATAGCATACCAGCAGGCCCTGTAGGTATTTGATCATGTCTTCTTTACTTTGGGGAACAATTAAGAAATGAACATGGTTAGACATGACACAGAAGGCCCATATCTTAATATCTCTACGCTTTTTAAGGGCAGCTGTCATGTTGAGGAAATGGAGATAATCCTCTCTTTCGTGAAAAATAGTAACCCCGCGGTTAGAGCGGGCCACCACGTGGTGTGGGAAATTGGGGGCTATGATACGTGGGCGTCCAGGCATAAAAATAGGAACGGATCCATTTTTTTATTCTTATCGGACAGGGTATGGGTCTTGTAAACCGGGATCCGTTCCTATTTTTCGATACGAAAAAAGGGAACGGATCCCGAAGAATATCGACCAAAAATACTCCCAGTAATAAAATCACACATTGATTTCATTTCTGCTATAATACTTCTATGACCAAGAAAAAACTTCCTGTTGGTATCCAAAGCTTTGAGAAAATTCGTACTGGTGATTTTTATTACGTTGACAAAACACCTTTTGTAAAAAAACTCGTTGACGAGGGCGGGGGCTACTTTTTCCTT
>JALSPN010000178.1 GCA_026985945.1 Thermodesulfobacteriales bacterium | reverse complement strand
GACGGGGCCCCTATGACTTACGCCCGGGTTAAGGTCTTTTTCGACGGGGAAAAGATCCCCTTTCAGACCGGGATGACAGATCGCTACGGACGATTTGCCTTTGCCCCGGCCCGGAGAGGGCTTTACCGCCTGATAATAGAAGACGGCGAGGGGCACCGCCTCGAAATCTCCCTAAATAGCGAGAAACCCTCTCCTCCTCCCGCCTCTTCCCACGAGGCCCGGAAGACTCTTCTGGGCCTCATTCTCATCTTCACCTTCTTCGGCCTCCTTTTCTTTCTTCGCAAGAAATAGTTAACGGTTAGCCAGAATGGAGAGGGACCCTGAAAATCCGGACACCTCAGAAAGGGAGAATTAAAATAACTGCCAAGGAGGTATCCTATGATAAATTCTTGGAAGGTGGCAAGAACGTTGGGGTAGGAGTTTCCCGAAGCCGATTGCAAGCTACTAATAACAATCTTCGAACAAAAAGACTTATCGCAAGAAAAAGAAGAAGCAGGAATAGTTAAGAAAATTGAGGCTATCAAGAGCGAGCATCCGTTTTGGGGCTACAGGCGAAAAGAGTAGAATTGGATGGTGGATAAGGAGATACAATCGTGAGTATGTGCATTCAGCGTTAGGTTATATGAGCACGGAGGAATTTGAGGCGAGATATTATGAGGGGAAATACAGAAAGGCTGCTTAATGCTCTCTTTCTAAGATAAAGTCCAAATGTATCTGGGATTTTGGGGAGCACTATAAAAATTTCTTTCTCCTTAAAAAGGAGAGGTGAAGTTGGGGCTCCTTAAGGGAAGGATGGGAAGCTTAACCGGGAATTTGGGGTTCGTCAGTCTGCAATCTACGGGGGTGCATTTAAGGCCAGGAACTCCTGGCAGCCCAGCCCTCTTCGGGACCATTAAATAGAAGCTGCAGAGACGCGATTTCGCCCGTTCTTTTTGGAGAGGTAGAGCAACTGATCCGCCATGGCCAGAAACTTCTTTTCGTCAATTTCTTTGAAAGAGGTGAGGGAACAGACGCCAAGGCTTACGGTTGTCCGGACCTTATCCTTTCCGCACCGTACTTCGAGCTCACTTATAAGCTGGCGAAGTCTTTCCGCCATTGCCACTCCTCCCTGAAGATCCGTATGGGGCAAAAGGATTACGAATTCTTCACCCCCGTAGCGGGCTGCCACATCACATTTTCTTATCTCCTTCTGGATAGTGGCTGCTACCGCCTGTAAGACTTCGTCTCCACAGAGGTGGCCGTAAGTGTCGTTTATCTTTTTAAAGTGGTCCAGGTCTGCCAGGATGACGGTGAGAGGAGACCGATAACGAAAACAGCGTGCCAGTTCTTCTGCTAATCTTTCCCGGAAGTATCGACGGTTGTAGAGCCCGGTTAAAGGGTCACGAAGGGCCATTTCTTGTAAACGCTGATTGGCTTTTTCCAGCTTGCTGGCCAGGGCCTCGGCCCGGGTTTTCTCTTCTCGAAGCTTCTGGAGAAGCTGGGCGTAATTTATACTCAGGCGCTGAATTTCCCTGTCAGCCTCTTCCAGTATTTCCGAATAAGGGCGTATCTCTTGCCCGGGAAGATTAAAAATGGAAAGCAACTTTCTGGTATAAGTGGCGGTTTTATCGACCAGATTTTCCATTCTGGAGGGAGTGAGGCTTAAAATCTCTTCCGCCCTTCTCATGATGAAATTGTATTTATCAAGGGCCCGAAAGGTGAAATAAATTCCTGATATCCTCTGGGCCAGGAAAAGAATTTCTACTTCCTGGCGCACTTCTGGAGGGGCCTTCTCTGGAAAGTGGTGATACCTGATGTGAAGGGCAAGATCCTCAGGAAGGCTCCAGAGTTCTGCTAGCTCAGCCCCCACCTCCTGGTGATCAACCCCGAAGACTTTCCTTTCA
Source organism: Thermodesulfobacteriales bacterium (assembly GCA_026985945.1). Classification (GTDB taxonomy): domain Bacteria; phylum Desulfobacterota; class Thermodesulfobacteria; order Thermodesulfobacteriales; family Thermodesulfatatoraceae; genus Thermodesulfatator. The sequence goes on along the minus strand of JALSPN010000178.1, from coordinate 7,506 downwards.
GCCTCGATGGTAGAGAGCTCTCTCGTTCTTTTTTTATCGAAGACTCGTAAATAGTCTTCCGGACGGCAAAGATACATTACCAGAATGCCTATGTCTATTAAAAGCCCTGAAAGATATGTCTTCTCTGCCGGTATTTTTATTTCTTCCGCTAGGAGTTTGGCAGATACCGCGGTGCAGATAGCCCGGCGCCAGAAGTTTTCAAAGTCAAATTCGTCTCTGGTTTCTCTCCGAAAGGTCTTTACCATTACGAAAGAAAGCGCGATGTTTTTAATGGTTTCTGTGCCCAGCAGGGCGATAGCTGTTTCCAGATTATCGATCCATTTTCCCTTGGAAAAAAGAGGGGTGTTGGCCAGCTGTAAGATTCTAGTACTCAGGGCCGGGTCAAGCTGAATAATGTGGGCCAGGGCCTCATAGGGAAGCTCGTTTACATTTTCCAGCAATTCCAGGGCTATGTTGGGAAGTGAAGGAAGTTCTGAACTGTTACCACAGACAAGGCTTAGTTTTCTCTCTTCTGAGGAAGAATCCTCTTTGATGCCTGGCAAAGAAACAACTTTTTGAGAATGAAGACCGGTGTTTGAGGGCTTCATCTATTCCTTTGCTGGCGTGGCCAGAAATAAGTTTCGGCCTTGTAGTTTTTCAGAAAACCAACGGCCTGATTCTCCGGAAGGGGTCTGGCAAAATAAAACCCCTGGACTTCGTCTATCCCCAACCCCGTTATGAAGGCAAGCTGTTCCCTGGTTTCCACCCCTTCGGCCACGATCCTCTGGCCGAGACCTTTGCCCATGGAGACGATAGCCATCATCATCGTCACCTGATCCCTGTAATCGGGAACATGGGAGACGAAACTGCGATCTATTTTGAGGTCAATCCTCCTCAGAGCCTGAATGTAACGAAAGGAAGAATAGCCCGTGCCGAAGTCGTCAAGAACCAGGTGGAAACCGTATTTTCGCAATTCCTCAAGGGTTTCAAGAGCCCGGGCGTGAATGAGGGTCCTTTCCACGATTTCCAGTTCCAGATCTTCCGGATAAAGCTCGTGTCTGGCAACGATTTTGCCCAGGCGGGAGACAAAAGTTTCGTCATTTAACTGCCTCAGGCTCAGATTTACAGAAATTTTCATTTTCGGGAAGAAGTTTTTGATCCGGGCCAGAAAAGCAGCCGCGGTGTCGATTATCCAGTATCCGACATCAATCATAAGGCTGCTTTCTTCCAGCACGGGAATAAAATACCCTGGAGGGATGAGGCCTTTTTCGGGATGTTGCCAACGAATAAGGGCCTCAAAGGCCGTTGGGAAACGAGAGATAAGATCTATTTTGGGCTGATAATAAAGGACGAATTCTCCTTTTTCGAAGGCCTCTTCCAGCTCTTTAAGGAGATAGAGGTTTTTGAGCGAGGAGGGATCTTTTTCTGAGATGTAAAAAGAGGTCCCCCCTCCGATCTGAAAAGTTGTTTCTTTAAGGGCTAAAGCGGCCTTCTCAAAAAGTTCAAACGGGTTTGAAGCATCCTGCGGCCAGAGGGCAATCCCTATTCCGAAAGAAAGCCTTAGAGCATCCTGGTTTTCCAGGTGAAAGGGGGTTTTCAGGGTCTTTTCCAGCGCAAAGACTGTATCCTGAACGGCCTCCAGAGATTCAAAAGCATAAAGGATGGCGAATTCGTCAGGGCCTACGCGGGCTATTAAGCTCTGCTCTCCGAAAAAGTCTTTTAACCTGCGGGCCACTTCCTTTAAAATCTCGTCCCCTGTGTGATAACCCAGAACGCGGTTCAGATGAGAAAAGTTAAGGATGTCTATTCTCAAAAGCGCCAGTTTTTCAGCTTTTTCTTTCTTCTCGAGGAAGATTTTGGGAAGGAGAGAAAGAAACTGTTTTTTGTTGGGAAGCCCCGTTAATTCGTCAACAAAGATAGCTCTTTCTATTTCTTCCCGGTGTTGAATGTTTCGGAGCCCCACACTCAAATCCCTTCCCACTTCGGCCAGGAGTTTGATTTCCTCTGGCAGGAAGGACCTTTTTTCCCGCTGATATAAGACGATGATGTGGCTTACTTTTTCTTTTTCAAAGAGGGGAATCAGGGCAATGGAGTTTACCCCGAAATTCTTAAGTATTTTCTGGCGTTCCTCATAGCCGGGAATTTTAGAAAGATCGTCGAGAACAGCTGGAACACCCTGAAAAACTTTTTCCAGAAAGGGGATAATTGCCGGAAACTCCTGCAGGGAAGATGGAATCTTCGTAAAAAAGGGGTGCTTTTCGGGAAAGGTGGCTTCTTTTATGACCTTCCCCCCTTCGTCTAACCGTGAAATCCACACAAACGGGATCTCTCCCACTTCAGAAAGTATCCGGCAGGCCTTCCGGAACAATTCCTCCCGGCAAATGTTCTTTTCAAAAAGGAGATAGTTAATATCCCGCAGGACATTGAGAAACTTCGTCTTGCGGGAAGAGGCCTCCAGGGCACATTGAAGGTGGTTGATAGTGGTCTGGAAAAATTCTTCGAGAAGAAGGGCGGAAAGATAGGTAAAGAACTTACTGAAAGCCGGCAGGCATTGCCCTCCGTGGATGTTTCTGGCCTTGATTTCCCGGATAAATTTCCACTTCAGGGCCTCTATGGCCCCCATGAGAAAGGCGGGCGTTACGCCCCTTTCCAGGTGGAGGTGGGCTACCCGCCGGGCCTCTTCGTGAAACCCGGACGAAAAAATTTCGACAAAGGCCTTTTTAAAAAAAGATGCTCCCCGGCGCGCCAACTCGTAAAGGGCCTCTTGATCTTCAAGGACATCTTTTAAAATTTCCTTCCCTTCTGGATATTCGCGGGCATAACGATAGACCTCAAGCCAGATCTCTTCGAGGGGAAGAAGCTCCGGCAGAGAAGCCAGAAGCTCTTTTTCTTCCGCACTGAAGGGAAAGAACCTTTCAAAGTCTTCTCTGGGGGCCATAAGTTTTCTTCACCCAAAGGTAATCTTCTCATTTTGATATCTGTTTTTTTCTTTTCGACCTTTCTGTCTTTAGAACTTTAAAAATTTTTTAAAGTCTTTTTCTAAAAACCCGAAAATAAAAAGAAGGGGCGATGAATCTTAAATGCGGGAGGAGACATGAAAAAACCTTCTCTTTCTTTTCTTATTTTTCTGGCCTTTTTTTCGGCCGTTTTCGTGCAGGCCGTGGGGGTCTTCTGGGTGGTTCATCTCTTCTCCGCCCAGAAGGACTTTTCGGTCGCCATAAACATCGCCGGCCGTCAGAGGATGCTCACCCAGAAGATGACCAAAGAGGCCTTCATCTATGCCAAGCACCCCACGGCAGAAAATCGTAAGATCCTTCTGGAGACGGCAAAGCTCTTTGAAAGAAGCCTTAAGGCCTTAAAAGATGGAGACCCTGAGCTTGGCCTTGCAAGGCTTACGGATCAGAAGGCCCTTGCTACCTGGGAGAAGGTGCGGCAGAAGTGGGAAATCTTTTACCAGCATCTTAAGGGGGTTTCCGAAACCGAACCGGGCTCCCCCGTCTTTGAGGAACACCTCTCCTATATTAAAGAGAACAATCTTCCTCTCCTTAAGGCGGCCCACGCCTTCGTCCTTGACCTCCAGGCCCTTGCCATCAGGCAGGTAAGGCTTGCCAGACTGGCCCTTTTCGGGCTCCTTGCCGTGGCCTCAATCGGGGCTGTTATCGCCTTTTTCTTCATCAGGCACACGGTGGTAAGGCCCGTGGTGGCCACGAGAAATGCCATTGAGGCCCTTTCTCAGGGAAGACTTGATCAGGACTTTTCCGTAAAGACGCCCGTGCGGGAGATCATAGACCTGGCAGAAAGCTTTAAAACGGCTCTCACCACCCTAAAAGGAAGCATTCTGGCCATAAAAAAGCAGGCTGACCTCCAGAAAGATTCTACAGGCCTTGTTGAGAGAACCGCAGAAGATGTCTCTCAAAAGATTGAAGGGCTTTTGCAGGCGGCGGGAGAAGTCTCGCAGGTTTCAGAGGAGATGGCAGGCATCTTTGAGGAGGTTTCTCGCTCCGTGGAGGAGCTTACTTCGGCTATTTCCGAAATTAGTAAATCCGCTACCAATACCTCAGCGGTGGTAACAGAAGTGGCCGAGAAGGCCGATGAGGCGGATCGCGAGGCCGGAGGCATGGCAGAGCTTGCCGAAAAGGCCGACTCGGTAATAGAGGCCGTAAGCAGCATTGCCGAGCAGACGAAACTCCTAGCGCTCAACGCCACCATTGAAGCCGCCCGGGCCGGGGAGGCCGGAAAAGGCTTTACCGTGGTGGCCAACGAGGTCAAAAATCTGGCAGATGAGACCGCAAAGGCCACGGAAAAGATCGCTTCCATCCTGGGGGAAATAAAAGGCAGAGCCGCTGAGGTAAACCAGGCCGTCCACCGGATAGCCGAATCCCTGGTGCAGGTAACGGAGATGTCTGAAACCATCGCCTCCGCGGTTGAGGAGCAAACGGCGGTGGTCTCCGAGGTAAACGATAGGGTTTCCCTCGTAAGTGAGAAGGCAATTTCTCTCCGTGAAACGGCGGCCGCAAGTCGCAGGGCTGCTGAGGAGGGGATGAAAGGCCTTGAGACCATGCAGGCCTCGGTCTCCGTGACCGGGAAAATGGCAGAAGAAGCCCGCAAAACCACTGAGATCTTTCTGGTAGGGGAAGAAAAGATTTCTTTGCCGGATACGGCGGATCTCAAGAGTGCTCTTCGGGCGGCGGTGGTAGGCCATCGGCTCTGGGCCACGAATTTCGTCCAGGCCGTCCTGAGAGGAGAAGTCCCTCAGATTGAAAGGGACCCCAAGGCCTGCCTGCTCGGAAGGGTGATGCAGAAATACGATCTTAAGGACGCGGAGCTTGAAGCTTGCCATCGAAACCTTCACGGCCTCGTGGAGGAGTGGGAAGTATTACTGAGAGAAAATCCTGACTTTGAAGAAAGGATTCGGTGGGTGGAAGAAAGGGTAATTAAACTGCTAGAAGAAGTCCTGGCGCAGTTATTGAAACTCCTAAATTCCCGCTAAATCTCACCCTACCCCGCTTCCTCTGCGAGGGCTCTGCGAGGGGGAGGGGATAGCTGAGGAAGGGAGGGGGTGAAAGCTGGGCAGCCGGAAAGTTGGAAGAAAATTGCGAAAGAAAGAAAAAAAGCTTATTCTTTGAAAGAAATTCTGAGATTTCAAATTTTACAATGTCTTCTGCCAGAAGGCTTTTGGAGTTAAAACGCTATCATTCCCTGAACGCCTTTCTGAGAAGGGTTTTCGGGGAAAGAGTCCAGAAAGTGACCATAGATGCCGGCTTTACCTGCCCCAACCGGGATGGCGCCAGGGAAAAGGGGGGCTGCATTTATTGCAACGCCTTTGGCTCCGGAACCGGGGCCTTTAAGGAGGGGCTCACTATTCGGGAACAGATGCTTGCCGGCATGGAGCGGCTTGCCAGGCGTTATCGAGCTCGCAAATTTATAGCCTATTTCCAGGCCTTCTCTAACACCTACGCCCCGCTTGAGGTTCTAAAAAAGCGCTACGAGGAAGCCCTGGTAGATGAGCGGGTGGTAGGACTTGCCATAGGGACAAGGCCGGATTGTATCAATGAAGAGATTGTAAAGCTTTTGGCCTCTTATCAGGAACGCGGGTTTATGGTCTGGCTTGAGATGGGGCTTCAGAGTGCCCATAACAAAACCCTTTTCTTGATCAATCGCGGCCATACTTACGAAGAATTCTTGCAAGCTTTAAAGCTGGCCAAAAAATATGACCTTCTGGTCTGCACCCATGTTATCTTTGGCCTGCCAGGCGAAACACCTGCTGAGATGCTCCAGACTATTGAAAAAATTGCGGATCTTCCCCTTGATGGCCTCAAGTTTCACGAACTTTACGTGGTTCGTGGAAGCAGGATGGAGGAATTATATCGAAAAGGGGCTTACAAACCCCTTACCCAGGCAGAGTATGTGGATCTGGTCTGCGAAGCCCTGGCCCTGCTCCCCTGGAGAGTCGTCATTCAGAGGCTTACGGGAGACCCCCGGCCGGAAGAGCTCGTCGCCCCGGCCTGGGCCCGGGAAAAGTCTAAGACCCTGCGTCTTATAGAAGAAACTCTCGTAAACAGAGACCTCTGGCAGGGAAAGTATCGGGGAGAACCGGACCCTTTGCTTAAGGAGGCAACTGCCCCCTCGCGCCTATCACCCGGCGCCTATAGCGCGTAAATTAAGGGAGATCGTTTCGTCCCCCTCCTTGGCATAAAGGCAGGATAAACGACGGGTCTCAATAGAGATGATAGGAAATTTAACCCTTTTATCGTTCTGGCAGACATAAGCATCTTTTAAAAAGAGACGACCATTTAGACAGGCTATTAAAACTCCCTGATAAAGCACCCCTTTACAGCCGTTTATGGTAACCCTTTTGCCCAAAAATTTTTTATACCAGGCCATTGTCAGAAAATCTTATAATGGTTTTTAACAGTTTAGCTGAAAAAAGAGGAAGGAAACAAAATCAAATACTATCTAAAATTCCTACCTATTTCGTCTGAGACTTACGAAAGATATTATTGCCTTAATTTTTTTGAAAAATTTACTCAATCATTTTGATTAACTTTCCCTTTAGAAATCAGAACTTCCTTTAATTCCGCAAGATCTTGAGGATTATCCCTTACGAAGAGGGTAAAGCCTTTGGCGGAAAGATCCGGAGCGGGTTCTTCGGCGGCCTTCCACCAGGGATAAGAAATACCGGCAAGGGTGTGCATTATTTTTACCTGCAAGAGGATCAGGACCAGGGCGGCGAGAAGGCCCAAAAATTGAAAAGGGCCGTTTAAGTAGCCCAGAGCAGCCAGAAGGGCGGTAGAAGCAGCCGGAGGATGCAAAATTTTGTAGGCCATCATGACACTGGCTGTAATACCCACGGTTAAAGCCGCCCCCAGAACCATCCCGTAAGTAATTTCTTCTCCTGCCAGGCCAAGGTGAGAAATGATCTCGAAGCACCCCCAGCCCACAAGACCGCCAAGCAGATGGCCCAAAAGGGCATTTTTCGGGGCGGCCACCGCTTTTTGGGGAGCGTAAAAGGCCAGAAAGAGCGTAGGCCCCAGGGAAGGAAAAATCAAAGGCCAGGAGGTAAGTTTAGCAAAAAAGCCGAGAATAAAAATGGCTATCGTGCTATTAAGACCCAGGTAAAGATAAAAAAGCCCGCTTCCCTTTTTGCGGGCCAGATACCAGAACCTCAAACGTTCCAGCTTGGAAACTTCCCAGAGAAAACTCTCCCAGAGACTTCTCATTTTTTCCTTAACTTCTGGTTAAGTTCTATCTTTGCCCAGCTTCCCGCTTAAATCCCCCTCCCTCGCAGGGAGATACTGTGTAGCCTGTCAAGGGCTCAAGTGTGCATGAGCTATTTTGTAGTGAGCCCAGCAAAGAAGAGCTAGCTTCCGCATACAAGCCACCACCGCCACCTTCCCCGTTTTTCCCCGTTTCCTAAGCCTCTGATAAAATTCCCGTATCTCTACATTAACCCTTATGGCACAAAGTGCCGCCATATAAAGAAGCCCCCTCAATCTCTGATCCCCTCTCCGACTTATTCTCCTTGCT
>JALSPN010000177.1 GCA_026985945.1 Thermodesulfobacteriales bacterium | reverse complement strand
AAAATTTGTAATTTTTTTGCCGCCTGTAAAGAGAATAAAATCTCAAAACACGCCTTACATATTTCTGGGTCTCCGGGAAGGGGGGAATACCTCCATATTTTTTGACCTGCTGCGGGCCGGCATTGTAGGCCGCAAGCACAAGGGATAGATCTTTAAATTCCTGAAAGAGATCCTTCAAAAAGGCCGCTGCTGCTTGCAAATTTTCCCGCGGATCAAACACGTTGGACACGAAATAGTCTGAGGCCGTCTCGGGCATTAGCTGCATAAGGCCTTGTGCCCCTTTGGGAGAAACTGCCTGCGGATCAAAATTGGACTCCGCCCTGGCAATAGCCATGAGGAGGGCCGGATCAATCCCATAAGAAAGACCTATCTCCTTGAAGAGGCTTTCAGGAATCTTTTTTAAGGGCGACTCGCCTGTTTCCTTCCATACGATGTGGTTGGTGGGGATATTGGTAAGGTGAAGGACTCCGTTTTCATCCCGGTAGTAGTAAAGTTCGGCCCGGAGGAGAGAAGGTGTGAGAAAAATGATGATTAGCCCGCAGAGGAAGCCGCAGAACCTTTGGAAGCCAGAAATTTCTGGCGACATTCTTCGCTGCAAAAGTAGTAAACCCTCCCCTTCCAGATAGCGGTGTAAGCCTCTTTTCTGGCGCAATACACACCACAGATCGGATCCTTAACCAATTTATCGGTCACCGCCGGGGGAGAACTTGAAGAAGCCTTGGATGAGGCCCTTTGGGAACGAAGCCCCTCTTTTAAATCACGCCAGAGAGAACGGCCGGCCCAGTATATCACGAGTAACAAAAAAAGTATTAAAAGGATTCTCAACATAACTTATCAAGGATTCTTACGGCTCTTTTTTCTTCTTCAGGGAGCCCTTCCCACAAAGAAGAAATACTCACTCCTAGGATAGGATGTTTTTCATGAGGAATCAATTCCTGAAGAGGGCCAAGCACAAAGGCCCTTTCATGCAACCTGGGATGAGGCAGACACAAAATTTCACCTTTAAGAACCAGATCTTCGTAGAGTAAAAGATCGAGATCAAGGGTTCGGTCGGAAAGCTTTCCAGTTCTTTTGCGGCCGAGAGAAAACTCTATCTGCCAGAACTGTAAAAGGAGGGCTGGAGGGGAGAAAGAGGTCTTTATTTCGCAGACCAGATTCCAGAACCAATTGGGTGAAGAAAAACCCACCGGAGGGGTAAGATATACGCGAGAACATCGGCAAACCCGGATACCAGCCCGTTGAAGCTTCCTTAAAGCTTCGCGGCAAAAAAAGCTGCGATCTCCCAGGTTTGAACCGATGCCTACAAAGGCCCTCTTTAAAACCTGAGGGAAGCGATGCGTTCCAGGGCCTCCTTGAGACGATCTTTATCTACCGTGAGAGCAATCCGGAAAAAGCCCTCCCCCGGCTCTCCAAAGCCGTTTCCAGGGGTGACCACGATACCTGCTTCTTTAAGGAGTTTGGCGGCAAAACCGGCGGAATTATAACCTTCTGGCACCCTGGCCCACACGTAAAAAGTCGCCTTCGGGGTTTCAACCTCAAAGCCAAGTTTTTTAAGGCCTTCAACTACTACGTCCCGTCGCTCACGAAAGATCTTCCGGAACTCTTCCACACACTTTTGATCACCCGAAAGGGCCGCTACCCCCGCTTCCTGCACCGCCTGAAAGGCACCGGAATCGACATTGTTTTTGACCTTGGTCAACCCGGAAATAAGAATTTCGTTTCCCACGGCAAAGGCGATCCGCCAGCCGGTCATGCAATAAGTCTTGGAAAGGCTATGAAATTCAATGGCTACCTCTCGCGCCCCTTCCACCTCGAAAATACTCGGTGGGCGAAAATCGTCAAAATAAAGTTCGGTATAAGCGGCATCATGAGCCACGATGAGACCCTTTTGGCGGGCAAAGGCTATCACTCTGGCAAAAAAGTCCTTGTCAGCCACAGCAGCCGTGGGATTATTAGGATAATTGAGCCACAAAATTTTGGCCCTCTTAAGCACTTCCTCCGGAATCGCCTCAAGGTCCGGCAGAAAATGGTTCTCTGGAAGAAGGGGTAGGTAGTAGGTCTCACCGCCGGCAAAAAGGGTCCCGATATGATAGACGGGGTAAGCCGGAGTGGGCACCAATACCACGTCTCCAGGGTTTACAAAGGCCAGAGGGAAATGGGCTATACCTTCCTTGGAACCGATAAGAGTAACGATTTCCTTTTCAGGATCAAACTTGACACCGAAGCGTCTTTCAAACCATGAAGCCGCGGCCTTCCGAAAAGCAAGCATCCCCACACTTGAGGGGTAGTGATGATTCTCGGGCTTCTTTACGGCCTCAAGTGCAGCCTCCACAATATGGGAAGGGGTGGAAAGATCCGGATCTCCCACCCCCAGATCTATCACATCAACTCCCTGGGCCTGAACTTCGGCCTTCATTCGATCAAGTTCTACAAAAAGATAAGGAGGAAGCTTTTGCAAACGTTCGGAAAAAGAAAACATGGCACCCTCCGTTTATCTTTCTCTCTTTCCTTCGATAAACTCGAGAACCATCTGTCTTGCCACATCATCTGGATACTGCTCCGGAGGGTGTTTCATAGTGTAAGCTGAGATAGAAATCAAGGGGCCTGCTATGCCACGATCTTTGGCAAGCTTGGCACAACGGATGGCATCCATCGCAGAGCCGGCGGAATTAGGGGAGTCCTCCACGCTGAGTTTGAGTTCTATATACATGGGGACCCCGCCAAAAAGTTCCCCCTCCAGGCGGATATAGGCAATTTTGTTGTCTTTAAGCCATGGTATCCAGTCTGAAGGGCCAATATGGATGTTATCTTCGCCGATATCATAGGGCAGAAGAGAAGTTACCGCCTCGGTTTTAGAGATCTTTTTGGTTTTCAAGCGTTCTCTGGCCAGCATATTGAGAAAATCGGTATTGCCACCGAAGTTCACCTGATAAGAGCGCTTTACAGGAACTCCCCGATCCACCATCAGCTTGGTAAGCACCCGGTGGACAATAGTGGCACCTACCTGACTTTTGATATCGTCTCCAACCGCCGGGATGCCAGCCTCTTCAAAACGTTTTCCCCAATCTCCGGAAACGATAAAAGTAGGCATGGCATTTACAAAGGCCACCCCGGCTTTAAGGCAGGCCTCCGCATAAAATCTTGCCGCTTCTTCCGAACCAACAGGGACATAGTTGATCAAAACCTCTGCCCCTGTCCCTTTGAGAACCGCCACCACGTCGTCAAGATTGTCTTCTTTTTCTTCGGAGAGGACAAAGGTCTTCTCTTCCGGATAATGACCCATGTGAGGGGCAAAGCCATCTAAAACCTTCCCTTTACGGACCTTGACTCCCAATTTGGGAACCTCGGGATAGAAAATAGTGGTGCAATTAGGAGGAGCGAAGATGGCCTCGCTTACGTCTTTTCCCACTTTTCTGGCATCTATATCCCAGGCCGCTACCACCTGGACATCCCAGGGCCGGTAGCCGCCTATTTCAGGGAACATAATTCCCTGGGTAGGGTCTAGCCCTTTCTCGCGGTAATAAAAAATTCCCTGGATTAGCGAGCTGGCACAATTCCCCACTCCCGCAATCGCCAGACGGACTTTTTTTTCTGCCATTTCCTTCCCCCTTTCGCAAAATTTAACCTTTACAGGTTGAAAAATAGAATGTTTACCTAGGAGATCAAGTAGCGCCCGGAAGTTTTATTAACCGGATCTGCGGCAAAAATCTACAAAAATTTGGGCCACAGGGGACAAAATATGTTTTCTGGAGGTAATCAGGTAAAAGTATCTTTTGATCTCAAAAGGGAGGGTGACCTTTGAGAGGGTGCCCCTTGCGAGGTCTTCTTCCGCGGCGATCTCGGAGACAAAGGCCGCTCCAAGCCCCTTTTTTACTCCCTGCTTCACAGCCTCCGTGGAACCAAGCTCCGCCACAACTTTTAAGGCCTCTGGCGAAAGACCTTCCTCTACAAGTTTTTCCCGGACCACAAGCCAGGTACCCGAACCCTCCTCACGCACCAGAAGGGGTATCTCTGTCAACTCTTTAAGAGAAAGCTGCTTTTCTTTCTTTTCAAAAGCCGGAGGAACAATAAGGATAATTTTATCCTCCCAGAGGGGCTCAAAGTGGAGGTCTTCTTCCGGGATCCTGGCCCCCACTACTCCCAAATCAAGTTCTCCCAGGGCCACCTGACGCACAATTTCTTTAGTATCCCCGATTTTGAGGGTCATTTTCACCGCGGAATGCCTCTCCTTAAATTTGCCAAGGAGCGCCGGCAGGATATATTGTCCGGGAATGGTGCTTCCCCCGAGAAAAAGGCTTCCCTGCCTGCCCTGAGCAAAAAGAAACATCTCCCTTTCAAGCTCGGCTGAAAGCTTGAGGATCCTTTTGGCATAGCGATAAAGGAGCCTTCCAGCCCTGGTGGGACGAACCTCTCTGGTATGCCGCTCAAAAAGCGGGACCCGGAAAAATTCTTCCAGGCCTTTGATGTGGCCGGAAACCGTAGGCTGTGAAAGATGACACTTATGGGCGGCCCTTGAAAAACTTTCTTCCTCAATTACCGCCACAAAAACGGCCAGTTTTCGCAAATCAAGCATGCTCGACCTCTATTTTCTCGAGCACCGCCTCTCTTACCCGCGGAGGAAGGAGCTTTGCTCCCAGTTCCACCAGCCTTTTGATAATAGGAATTATGTCTTCTTCGCCTTCCCAGTGGGCCCGCAGGACTTCTTCATCCGTATGATACAAAAGCCTTAAAAGGGCCAGGGCTACCAGGTAAAGATCGTCCACCATCCCAAAGAAAGGGATCATATCAGGCACAAAATCAACCGGATTTAAAAGATAGGCTATGGCGGCGGCCAGAATGGTCTTGTCTTTCAAAGGGACACGCTTGTCCTTTAAAAGGCCCCAGAGGAGCTTTAAAAACTTGGGAACCAGCCTTACGTAACGTTTGAGTTCTAGCAAATTCAAAGGCGCCTCCTTTTTATTTATTGAATTCCTCTATGAATTTGCCAGAAAATGATATAATTTTTTAAAAATGTCTGCAAATTCAAAGATGTCTCCAGTTCGCAAGAAAACGCGTACCATTTGGGTAGGGGAGGTGCCGGTTGGCGGAGGCCACCCGGTAGTGGTGCAATCCATGACCAATACTGATACCAGGGATGTCTTTGCCACGGTCAGGCAAATCCGGCGCCTGGAGGAAGTGGGTTGCGAAATCATCCGGGTGGCTGTGCCTGACGAAGAAGCAGCTGAGGCCATCTCCCGGATCAAAAAAGAAATTCGTATCCCCCTCATCGCTGATATCCACTTTGATTGGAGACTGGCGATAGCGGCGCTTAAAGCCGGAGCCGACGGCTTGCGTATAAACCCGGGGAATATTAAGGGGCTTGAAAACGTTCGCAGGATAGTCCTGGCCGCCAAAGAAAGAGGGGCCGCTATTCGCATCGGTGTAAATGCCGGCTCTTTGGAGAGAGACCTTTACCGAAAGTATGGAGAGGCCTCGGCTGAGGCCCTGGTGGAAAGTGCCCTGCGGCATCTGGACTTTATCGTGGGAGATCTGGGATTTGAAAACCTAAAAGTATCTCTCAAGTCCTCCCAAGTGTGGACTACTATCAAGGCCTATCGGCTTTTCGCCGAAAAAAGTGACTTTCCACTCCATCTGGGGGTAACGGAAGCCGGAGGTCTTATTGCCGGTACGGTAAAGAGTGCTTTCGCCCTGGGGCTCCTTCTTTCAGAAGGTATTGGCGACACCCTGAGGGTCTCTCTCACCCGGGACCCCGAAGAGGAAGTTCACGTGGCCTATGAAATTCTGAGGGCGGTGGGGCTTCGTGAAAGAGGCCCTGAGATTATTTCTTGCCCCACTTGTGGGCGTTGCGAAATAGACCTTTTCCCCATCGCGGAAGAGGTGGAAAAATTTGCCCGCGGGATCTCCAGGCCTTTGAAGCTTGCGGTCATGGGGTGTGTGGTAAATGGCCCTGGAGAGGCCCGTGAAGCCGACGTGGGCCTTGCCGGAGGCAAAGGGGTAGGAATCATTTTCCGCAAGGGAAAGATCGTCAAAAAGGTCTCCGAAAAGGAAATCCTTCCGGCCTTCTTTGAGGAGGTAAAGCGGCTGCTTAATGAGGGGGCTTAAGCTTGAGGGCCATTTGATATGCCGACTTCTTACTAACCTCCATCTTTTGGGCTACCAGGGCTGCCGCCTCCTTAAGGCTTAATCCCTTCTTTAAGGCCTCTTTTAGGGCCTTTTTGATTTCTTCCTGCGAAGGCCGGCTATCTTCAGGCCTTGCGCCTGCCAAAACCAGGGTAAATTCCCCGCGCGGTTCTTCACGGGAGAAGCGCTCCCAGAGCTCCTTGAGACGGCTGAGACAATACTCTTCGTGGCGTTTGGTCATCTCCCGGGCCAGAAAAACTTCTCTGTCTCCCAGGATTTCCAGGGCGTCTTTAAGAGTTTCTCTCAATCGATGGGGAGCTTCAAAAAAGACGAGAGGGCGCCTTTCAGAGGTGATTTCTTCCAGGATCTTTCGCCTGCGGGTGGTTTTAGCAGGAAGAAAGCCCAAAAAAATAAAGCCTTCTTTGAGAAGAAAGCCGCTCACACTGAGGGCACAGGCCAGGGCCGAGGGGCCGGGGACCGGAACCACCTGAAGCCCCTCTTCATGGGCCCTGCGAACCAAGATTGCCCCGGGATCCGAAATACCCGGGGTCCCCGCTTCGCTTACCAGGGCTACGGATTTTCCTTCCTTCAAAACTTTTATAAGATGTGGGGTGCGTGCTCTTTCGTTGTGTTCATGGTAGGCTACCAGTTTCGGTCCCTTTATCTGAAAATGGTTTAAGAGCTTAAGGGCCGTGCGGGTATCTTCGGCAGCGATAAGATCTACACCTTCTAAGACTTCCAGAGCCCTTAAGGTGATGTCTCTCAGGTTGCCAAGCGGGGTGGCTATTACATAAAGGACCCCGGGCTCAGCTTTTTTTGGTGCCGTGATAGACATGAAGGACGCGCTGGAGGGCCGTTAGGTTGGCAAAAATCGCTATAATAGTCAGGCTTGCCGTAAGCCAACCTGAAAGGAGCCCCAACGTCAGGATGGCAAGCCTTTCAAACCTGGTAAGAAGCCCCACTTTACATTCAAGCCCCAGGGCTTCGGCTCGGGCGCGGGTATAACTTACCATCAAGGAACCCGAGAGGGCCAAAAAAGCCAGCAGGATCCAGAGATTTTGGCCTTCTTTCAGGCCCAGATAGATAAGCCCTCCGAAAATGGCAATCTCTGCGTAGCGATCAAGGGTAGAATCCAAAAAGGCCCCGAAAACTGATTGCTTCCCCGAACGCCTTGCCAGCAGGCCATCAACAGCATCCAAAGGACCGAACAAAAGCAAAAGGAGCCCTGCCAGTCTGACATATCCGAGGGCCAGAGCAACTCCACAAGCTACACACCCCAGGAAACCAGCTAAAGAGACGGCATTTGGGTGAATGTTTAACCGGGCCAGGAAATCTGCCACCGGGGCCAAAAAGGGCCGACTCAGCTCCCGCACCCGATCCGTAAGGGTAAAGGTGGCCATAAGAAATACTCCCTTTTGGGCAATAATAACCCCTAAAATCCCCTCAAGCCAAGCCTTTTGTATGGGACTTTACGCACACTTTCTCGCAGAAAGAGTCCAATTATTTTCAGGAGGGGGCAGAAAATGGGCAAGATCGAAACCAAGTTAGAATTTGAGCTTTTCCCTGAGGAAGGGCTTTCGGGCGGGGCTAGCCCCGCCCGGCCGAGATTTTTTTAAGACAGTTCCTTCTCAGCTTAACAATTTTGGAGGGTCGAGGACGAGGAGAATGCGTCCTTCTCCCGTTACCGTGGCCCCGGAAAAGCCGGCCAGTTTTTCAAGAGGCCCGATAAGGGGCTTCAAGACGAACTCGCTCTCGTTGTAGAAGCGGTCCACCCGCACCGCCACCTGTCGGTTACCCAGATTGAGCACCACGAGCGAAACCTCCCCACCGTCTGAAGAGCCCCCTTGTTCTCCCAGGGCCTCTGCCAGGTCTCGCATGGGCAGAAGGTTCTCCCGAATCATGACTAGGGCCTGCTGTCGGTGCCAGTGAATGGCCTCGCGGGGGGCTTTGACCGTCTCCACCACGTAGTCAAGGGGAATGTAGTATCTTCCTCCGGCCACTTCCACCTCAAGACCTTTGCTAATAGCAAGCGTAAGCGGCAGACGCAGAGAGATCTTGGTTCCCCGACCCAGGTAGCTTTCCAGTTCTACGGTGCCGCCGATCTTCTCTATTGCCGTTCGCACCACATCCATCCCCACCCCGCGGCCGGAGACATCGCTTACCTTTTCGGCGGTAGAGAAACCGGGCATGAAGATGAGGTTGAGCACCTGCCTGTCATCCAGGCGCTCCAGATCCTCATGGGTAATGAGCCCCCTCTCAAGGGCCTTGGCCCGGATTTTTTGCGGGTCTATTCCCCGCCCGTCGTCTTCGATCTCGATGATCACGCTCTGGCCTTTATTGTAGGCCCTGAGCCAGATGGTCCCCTCTTCGGGTTTTCCGGCCCGGATCCGCTCTTCAGGATGCTCAAGGCCGTGATCCATGGCGTTGCGCACCAGATGCACCAGGGGTTCTCCGAGAAGCTCGATGATGGTCTTGTCAAGCTCGGTCTCCTCGCCGCTGATCAGAAGCTTCACCTTTTTGTTCAATTTGCGGGAAAGATCTCTTACCAGGCGCGGGAAGCGAGAGAATACCTGCCCCACGGGGACCATCCTTATGGACATGATAGTCGCCTGAAGTTCATCCACGATGCGCGAAACCCCGGCCCCGAACTCCTTGACCTTTTTGGCCAGGCCGGGAAGGTTATACTCCACGCTCAGCTCCCGGGCCAGGATGTTAAAGTTGTTTTTGGTAACCACAAGCTCCCCAACCAGGTTCATGAGCTTGTCAAGCCGTTCCTGTGGCACCTTTATCATGGCCCGGGGAGCACTCTTTTTGGGCGCTGTGGCGCTGGAAGGCCTGGCCTGTTCTCTGGCAGGAGGGGAAGGTTTCTTTTCTTCGGCTTTCTTTTCCTCCTCCTTTGGGGCCTTTGAGGGCGCTTCTGAAAGGCCCTTAAGCAGGGTCTCAAAGACCCTGAGCCCGTCTTCTACACCCTGCAGGAGAAGGGCCTCATGATCCTCGGGCTCCTCGTTTTTCTCCAGAAACTCGATGATGTTGAGGGACTTTTCCGCCTCTTCCCGCGCCTCGTAGTCACCCAGTTCTTCAGCCACCTTTATCATCATCTCAAAGCCCCGCACGCACTTGGCAAGGGCGGTCTGGCGTTTCTCCTTCTGGGGAATTTCTTTAAGCCCGGCACGCACGGCCTCAAGCGCCTGCGAAAGGGTATTGACCAGCACTTCTCTGCGGGCTTCATCGAGCCCGGCGGTAGAAGAAACCGCGGCAGAAGGGGCCGTGGCCTCTCCCCCTTTTTCTCCACCCGGAAAGACCAGGTCTATGGCCTCAGGCATTCGATCTTC
>JALSPN010000176.1 GCA_026985945.1 Thermodesulfobacteriales bacterium | reverse complement strand
GGCCAGTTTCACCTCTTGCCGCCCGAGTTCCTTGACCTCCAGAGCCCAGGCTCCAGGGATCCAGAAAAGCACCGCAAGGAAAACCAGCGCCTTTCTCATGGCTCCTCCTTAAGCACTCTCAAAAGCTGCTGCAGGTGTTCTTCTTCCGAGAGGGAAACCTTCCGGGTGGAAAGCTCTTTTATCCCAAGAAGGTCTAAAGTGAGAGGATCATAGCGGGAAAGAAAGCTGGTCAGGGCCCGGTAACCCCGGGACTCGAGAAAAAGAGGGTCTGGGAGGATGAGGAAGACCGTCCCTTTATGGAGGAGATCCACCACCCGGCATAAGATCTCAGGTAGGGTGTAAGGATCCTCCACCCGAAAGGCCTTAAGCTGCAGGCAGGAAGAAAGCTCTTTCAGATAGTAATCCAGATAAGGGGAATAGATAGTGACAACCCGCCTCTCTCCTGCCAGCTTTTTTAAGCTCTGGCAGGAAGGCAGGAAGGGCACAAAGACCGTTTCCTTATCAGGAAGCCCAAAAAGGGAGGGGTAAAGGATCCCGGAGACATATCTTTTCTGACCCTTGCAGTGAATTTTTTTGACCTCAAGGTAAGACCTGGGACCCAGGATAAGGAGACGGGGGTAGGAGCAGATCTCCGGCGAGGGGTTCACCCGCCGGGCCTTGGGAAGACTTTCCTCAAGGGCCCGGGTAAGAGAGGCGAATTCTCGGTCGCTCACCAGAGCCAGCCTCTCTCCGGCCCAGCCCGAACTCAAGAAAATTAGCCATCCCAGAAGCGAGAAAAGAATCTTTCTCAAAACCGGGCTCCTATCCTGAGCATAAAAAGGCGCCCCGGCCAGGGATAGGGAGGCACGGTGCCCCCACGGAAGTAATGATGGTCGAAGAGGTTTTCGACCTTAAAGGAAATCTCCCAGGGCTTCTGTCGTAGAAGGAGATTTAGATCCCAGACTGCGTAAGGGGAAAGCCAACCCGAGGGAGTGGGAGCCCGTCCGTAAAGGCGAAACTGGGGAGAAAGATAGACCTCCGGCCTGGCGCTCAGCTTGAAACTGATTCCACCCTTAACCATCCATCGGGGCAAATAATTAAGGCGCTTTCCAGAAACCCGACTCAGGTTTTTCGCCTCACTCACACTTTGAAGAGTGTAATTAAGGAAACCCATCCAGCTCTCCCCCAGGTGTCGGGCCTCAAATTCGAGCCCCCAGAGGTCCAGATGTCCCGCGTTTTCGTAAGCCCGAATGGCGGAGGAATATACCAGGAGGTCTCTAAAGTGGGAGAGATAGGCGGTAAGGGTAAAGGAGGTAGATCTTCCCTGACGATAGAGGATAGAGGCCTGATAATTAGAGACTCTCTCCGCCCTGAGGGTCTTTGAAGCCCCATAACCAAAGCGGTTTTTCCGCCGATAAAGATAAGGTGGGGCCTGGAAGGCCTCCCCGTAAGTAAATTTGAAAGTCAGCCCGGAAAAAACCTTCCAGATCAGAGCCGCCCGAGGAGACCACTCTCCGCCAAAACTTTCGTAGTGATCGTAGCGTATTCCCAGGTTGAAATAGATGTTTCTCCTGATCTTTCTTTTTTCCTGGGCGAAAAGGGCCCAGTTGTCCTCCTCCCGGACCGGATAATGCATCTTTCTCCATCCAGAAGCGGAAAAACTCTCGATAAAGTTCTTTTCGTAATCCTCAGTCTCCCACTTGGCTCCTAGGAGAAACTCCCCGTGCCGGTGAGGCCAGAGGAGAAAGCCCTTTACTCCCAGGGCCCGACCCTCAAGTTCTATATTAAGGGCGGTAAAGTTTCCTTCCGCATGCGTGTTCTTTACCTGAGGAGTGTCAACTTTAAAGTAGCGAAAGTAGGGAGAGAAACGAAACTCAAGCCCCTTAAAGCGAAAATGGCCCTCAAGATGAAAAATATCCTGTCGCACCTTCTCTCGGGAGCCAAAGGGCTTAAGGTCTTCATCAGAAAGAGGGTGCCCCCTTTGAGAGCGAGGCGTGTCGTAGCGGGAAAGCAGCCTCCAGTAAGAAAGGAGAAAGGGTCCCCGGTTCCAGCGCAGGGAAAGGGCGTAGTTTCGAGGCCGGGGATGGAGGAGATGACTGTAGCCCGAGCCGTGATATTCCTCACCTTCTAGATCCGCGTAGTGGAAAAGACCCCGAAGTTCTCCCCAGGACTTTCCGTGCAGGCGGAAGGCCAGGTCCCCTTCCTCCCGGTCGTAATCTCCCAGGCCGCTTCTCACTCTCAGTCTCTCAGGCCAGTCCTTGCGCTCCAGATTAACCACGCCGGTGAAGGCCGCGTCCCCATAAAGACTGGCCCCCGGCCCCCTCACGATTTCCACCCGAGAAACCCCCAGAAGGGGGAAGGAGGCGTCGGCGACGAAGTTCCGAAATCCGGGGAGGGAAAGATCTACCCCCTCCTCCAGGAAGAGGAGGTGGGAGGTAATGGTGCGGAAAATACCCCGGTGGGCCACCACCCTTTCGTTCACATCCTGCACCGAATAAAAGGATGGCTGGTATTCCAGAAGGTCCCGCAGGTTATGCCAGCCGAAACGGGCCCTTTCCTCTTCGGTGATCACGGTGGTGATCCAGGGGGTTTCCTCCACCGGCTCGGTAAAGAGGGAGGCCCCACGGGCCAGCCGGAGTTCTCGCAGGGCCAGTTCGTAATAATCTGCCGCTGAGACCTGCACCAGCCCCAGGAGGAAGACCAGGAAAAAGGCTATCCGCACGACAATACCTCCTCAAGAACCTTTTTTACCTCCTCAGAGGAAAAAGGCTTGCGCAGGAGGCTCCGAATGCGCCCGCGGCGAAGAAGATCCTGAACTTCTCCCTCAAGTTCTCCGGCAAATCCGGTCATCAACACCACCACCCCGGAAAATTCCCGTGGAAGGGACTTGATCAGCTGGAGCCCGTTCTTTCCGGGCATAAAGAGATCTACCAGAAGAAGATCGTAGCTTTCCTTCTGTATTTTTTTAAAGGCCTCCTCCACAGAGGCCGCCTCCTGGCTTTTGTAGCCCCAGAGGCGTAGAAGTTCCCTGAGGGTTTCCCGCAGGTCCTGCTCGTCGTCCACCACCAGGATCCGCAGCCCTTGCGGTGAAGGAACGGAAGCGGAAGGAGAAGACTTGCGGGGCTCCTCTCTGCCAGAAGTATCCCGGGGGGCTTTGGCCCGGGGCACCAGAACTCTTACCACCGTTCCCTTCCCCGGTGTGCTTTCCACCTCCACCCGACCTCCGGCCCCCGTAACCAGACGATGGATCAGGTAAAGCCCCAGCCCGGTCCCTTTGCCGAAATCCTTCGTGGTAAAAAAAGGTTCAAAAATGCGAGAGCGAATCTCTTCCGGAATTCCACAGCCGTTATCCTCCACCTCCACTCCTACCAGCCCTTCCTTCTGCACTATCCGCACTCGGATGATCCCCTCTTCTACTCCCCG
The DNA here is from genome assembly GCA_026985945.1 of Thermodesulfobacteriales bacterium. Taxonomy (GTDB): domain Bacteria; phylum Desulfobacterota; class Thermodesulfobacteria; order Thermodesulfobacteriales; family Thermodesulfatatoraceae; genus Thermodesulfatator. The sequence goes on along the minus strand of JALSPN010000176.1, from coordinate 6,130 downwards.
GACTTCAATAGCATCCCTGGCATTAAGAATGAGATTGAGCAGAATTTCCTGCCATTCTTCTTCTGAAAGGGGAGTATAAAATTCTTCCGGCGTTTTTTCTGCAAAAAGCTTAATGTGCTTGGGGAGTCCGCTTCTTAACGACTCTATGGTCTGTTGGATAAGTTTTCCCAGAAAGAATCCCTCGGCAGAGGGCTTGCGGCGCACAAGGCCTAAAATGCGGGTAGAGATTTCTTTACCCTTTAAAGCCGCCTTTCTGGCTCGTTCCAGAAATTGTAAAGCCTTCTCCTGTTTCCCTTCCTTGATGAAACGCTCCGAAAGATCGAGCCCGGCCGTAATTATCTGGAGCAGATTATTAAACTCGTGAGCATATCCTCCAGCCAAAACCCCCAAAGCACTCATCTTTTCTGTGAAAGAAAGCCTTTTCACCAGCTCCTTTTCTCGCTTCAAAGCCTCCTTGATACTCTTTACCAGAAGGTCAATTTCCTTTATTCCGCAAAATCGGAGCTCTTTGTTACCTTCCAGGGCTTCCATTACTCGGGAAAGTGGCCTACGAATCCAGAGACGATAAGCCATATATCCTAAAGCCACGATAATGAGGATGCCCAGAAAAACTGCAAAAGCATAATAGACGAGCGCTTTGCGGAGTGTTTTTTGTAATGCTTCTTTGGGAATGCCCAGGTGAATTACCAGAGAAAGATCTGGAACTTCCACCAGATTTTCTTTTAAAATCAACGCGCGAAAACGGGCTAAATCTCTCTCAGAACCACTAATCACTCTCCCGTTTTTGTCCTCAACCAGATAAAGAAGACCTGCTTCTCTAGCTTTCTCTTTTACAGCCGCAATCAGTTTTTCCTGTTGGAGGAGATAAAGCTCGGTGTCTCTAGAGGGAGAAGTTAAACGGTTTAAATGGTATTCGAAATGTAAATCCCGAACCAGAAGATTCAGGTCTGAAGCCGCAATCCTGAGTCTGAAAGAAGCCTCTTTGATAACTTCCGTGCGGATTATGCTCCAGGAAAGAAAACCCGTATATAAAATCCCCGTTAGTCCAAAGAGAAAAGCCAGGAAAAGAACCCTTCTTCCGATACTGTAAAACAACGGGCCGATTTGTTATATCCTCCTATTTATTACTGGGAGCATTTTTTAGGTAACATTGTTTCTTTGGGATCCGTTCCCATTTTTCGTTACGAAAAATAGGAACGGATCCTATGATTCAGACCTTTAATGCTCTCATTAATAAATCCTCAAAGGGAAAAAATCGGAAAAAATAAATAAGTCCTTAAGAGATTTTTTCCAGGTAGATTTTTGCGGCAAAATTGAATTTTTTAAACAACCAAATTCCCGGTTAATCCTCCCTAGTAGGAGGGGCAGGGGAAAGGGTGGAGGCTGGACAGAGTGTTAAACCCCACCCTGTCCTCCCCTTTCAGGTCAGAGGAATAAGCAGAAATCAAAATTGGCCGGAAATTCGTCTTGACAGCCCCTGTGCTTGCCGTTATTTTTACTGGCGCTGGGTCGGTAACTCAGTTGGTAGAGTATCGGCCTTTTAAGCCGAGAGTCGCAGGTTCGAGTCCTGCCCGACCCACCAGTTTAAAAAGGTGTCCCCGTCGTCTAGCCAGGTCCAGGACACCGGCCTTTCACGCCGGCAACAGGGGTTCAAATCCCCTCGGGGACGCCAATTTTTAATCCTCTCCCTCAAACCTCCCATGGAAATCCGGATACTGGCAGCAGAAAGTCTAGGGGTTCGTTCCATGGCGGTACTGGTGCGCACCAAGGATCTCGCCATCTTCATCGATCCGGGAGCTGCTCTGGGGCCCAAGCGCTATGGCCTCCCCCCTGACGAAGTAGAATGGAAACGACTGCGATTTTTGAAGGAAAAAATTCGAAAAGTCCTCAAAGAAGAAGCTCAGATGGCAGTCATTACCCACTATCATTACGACCACTATGATCCTGAATGGGCTCCGGACTTCCGTGGCAAAAAAATCTTTCTCAAAGACCCGCACTCCAATATTAATCGCAACCAGGCCAAGCGGGCCCGAGAGCTTTTGAAGAGATTTTCCTCTCACGGCATACTCTGGGAGGTAGCTGAAGGCCGGCGGGAGTTTTTCGGAGAAACCGAAATCGTCTTTTCGGCCCCCCTTTCTCACGGCCCGCAACCCCGTTTCGGAGCAGTGGTCTCGGTGGCCGTAAGAGAAGGAAAAAACACTTTTCTTCATACTTCTGATGTTTCTGGTCCGGTTCAAAAAGAAGCGCTTCATTTTTTCTACCAGCAGGAGCCGGAAATAATCTTTCTCGATGGCCCGGGAACCTATCTGGGGCCACGTTTCGGGTTAGAAGCCGCCGATCTGGCCCGCAAAAATCTCATCCGGTTAATAGACGATTTGCGCCCGAACTTTTTGATCCTTGATCATCATCTCCTGCGAGACCTTAGCTGGCACAAATGGGCTGAGCCCATTTTTGAGATGGGCGCGCGCCGGGGGACGAAAGTAATAAGCGGGGCTGAATTTATGGGAAAAGAGCCTTTACTTCTCGAAGCTTTACGCCGACAACGTTATAAAAAAACGCTTTCCAAGGTTGACACCTTTCTTATACCTGGTTAGTTAGCGCACACAAAGATTTTTTAAAGGGGGAGCCAAATGAGCCTTGCAAATTTCCTTTTTACTTCGGAATCCGTTACCGAAGGGCACCCTGATAAAGTGGCGGATCAGATTTCAGACGCCATCCTGGATGCCATTATCGAAAAAGATCCCTATGCCCGGGTGGCCTGTGAGACCCTGGTTAATACCGGGATGATCCTCATCGCCGGCGAAATCACCACCGAAGCCCGGGTGGAATATTCAAAAATCGCCCGCGGGGTGGTCAAAGAGATCGGCTATAACCATTCTGACCTGGGGTTTGACTGGCAAACATGTGCCGTCCTCACCAGCATTGATCGCCAGAGCCCTGACATTGCCATGGGGGTAGATCGCGGCGAGGAAATCGGAGCCGGAGACCAGGGCCTCATGTTTGGTTATGCCTGTGATGAAACGCCGGACTTTATGCCCATGCCCATCTGGTATGCCCATCGTCTGGCCATGAGGCTTGCAGAAGTGCGGAAAAAGGGGATCCTTCCCTTCCTGCGCCCTGATGGCAAGACCCAGGTTACGGTAGCTTACGAAGATCGTCGGCCCAAATACATCCACACTGTGGTCATTGCAGCCCAGCACGAACCCTGGGTGGAATACAAAGAACTGCGGGAGGCCATTATCGAGGAAGTCATCAAAAAGGTCATCTCTCCGGAGCATCTCACTTCAGAAACCAAGTTTCTGGTGAACACCACGGGGCGTTTTGTAATTGGTGGCCCTCTGGCGGATTGTGGAATGACCGGTCGAAAAATCATCGTAGATACTTACGGTGGCCGGGGACACCACGGGGGAGGGGCCTTCTCCGGGAAGGATCCTACCAAGGTTGACCGCACTCCTTCCTATTATGCCCGTTACGTGGCCAAAAATATGGTCGCGGCCGGCGTGGCCCGGGAGCTCGAGGTGCAGGTGGCCTACGCCATCGGAGTTCCTGAACCCATCGCCATCAACGTCAATACCAATGGCACCAACAATATTCCGCTTGAAAGGATCGTTGAAATTATCAGAGAACTTTTTGATTTCCGGCCGCGTCACATGATCGAGTATCTTGATATGAGGCGGCCTATCTACCGCAAGACCGCAGCTTACGGCCATTTCGGGCGTCCAGAACCGGAATTCACCTGGGAAAAGCTGGATATGGTAGAAAAAATAAAAGAACTGGCCGGTCTTTAGAAAACGGCATCTAAGGGAGGACCTGATGAATTTTCACGTCAAAGACCTGAATCTTGCCGAAAAAGGAAAGCTCCGTATGGAATGGGCCGGGCGGGAAATGCCCGTGCTCAAACAGATCCGGGAACGATTTGAACAGGAAAAGCCTCTTAAAGGCGTTCGGATTGGCGCCTGTTTACACGTTACTACTGAAACCGCCAATTTGATGGATGTGCTTAAGGCCGGAGGGGCAGAGGTGGCCCTCTGTGCCTCTAACCCTCTTTCCACCCAGGATGACGTGGCAGCGGCCCTGGTCAAGTTCTACGAAATTCCGGTCTTTGCTATCCGCGGGGAAGACCGGGATACCTACTATGCACATATTAAAGCCGTCCTTGATTTCGAGCCCCACATCACCATGGATGACGGGGCGGATCTCATCTCCACTCTACATGCGGAATTTCCCGAACGGGTGGCAAATGTAATCGGTGGCACGGAAGAAACCACCACCGGAGTAATCAGACTGCGGGCCATGGCCAAAGACGGGGCCCTCAGGTACCCGGTAATCGCGGTAAACGACGCCCTGACCAAACACCTCTTTGACAACCGTTACGGGACAGGGCAGTCCACCATTGACGGAATTCTGCGGGCTACCAACCGCCTTCTGGCAGGTTCCATCTTTGTGGTGGCTGGCTACGGCTGGTGTGGCCGGGGGGTAGCGATGAGGGCCAGGGGCATGGGAGCCCGGGTAATCGTAACCGAGGTGGATCCCCTCAAAGCCCTTGAGGCTGTAATGGATGGTTTTGACGTCATGCCCATGGAGAAAGCCGCCGAACGGGGGGACTTCTTCTGCACTCTTACCGGAGACATAAACGTCATCCGGAAAGAGCACTTTCTAAAGATGAAAGACGGGGCCATTGTTTCTAACTCCGGGCACTTTAATGTGGAGCTTGATCTGGAAGGACTTGAAGAAATTTCTACCGAAAAACGCCGCATCCGCGATAACGTGGATGAATATACCCTGGTAAACGGGCGGCGAATCTATGTCCTGGCCGAAGGCCGCCTGGTAAACCTGGCAGCGGCTGAAGGACACCCCTCAGCGGTTATGGATATGAGTTTTGCCAACCAGGCCCTCTGCGCAGAATACCTGGCCCGGCACGGGCGTGAACTTGAAAAAAAGGTCTATAAAGTCCCTGACGAAATTGACCGTTCCGTGGCGGAGATGAAGCTTTCGGCCATGGGCATAGAGATTGATCGTCTCACCCCCGAGCAGGAGAAATATCTCTCTTCCTGGGAGATGGGCACCTGATGAAAAGGCCCCTTGCGGTCTGTCTGGTAAGCGGCGGGCTTGATTCCTGTGTTGCGGCTGCGGTTGCAGCCCGGGAATTTGAGCTCGCCTTCCTGCATGTCAATTACGGCCAACGCACTGAAGCTCGCGAACTCAAAGCCTTCCAGGAAATCGCAGACTTTTACCGGGTAAAATACCGCCTGGTAACAGAGGTTCCGGCCCTCAGAGAGATAGGCGGCTCTGCCCTTACAGACGAATCAATTAAAGTGCCTGAGGGTGAAATATCGACAGACCAGATCCCCATAACCTATGTTCCCTTCCGGAACGCCCATTTTCTGGCCATCGCCGTCTCCTGGGGCGAGGTCCTGGGCGCGAAGCGCATCTTTATCGGGGCCAGCCAGGTAGATTTTTCGGGCTATCCGGATTGCCGCGTCTCTTTCTTTGAGGCTTACAATAGGGTCATTGCCGAAGGGACCCGTCCGGAAACCGAGCTTCGTATCGAAACTCCCCTCATTAATCTTTCCAAAGCCGAGATCGTAAAGCTCGGGGCTCAGCTCGGAGCCCCTCTTCACCTGACCTGGTCCTGTTATCAGCGCGAGGATATTGCCTGCGGGCGTTGTGAATCCTGCCTTTTACGCCTCAAAGGGTTCAAAGAAGCCGGCCTCAAAGACCCCATCCCTTACGAATAATCCCGCCTGATCTCCAAAACAATCATTGCAAACCTATTTCGTCAAAGGGTCTGCGGCGCAGGCGATGAGGGAGGGCCAGGCGCTCGGCCACCTGAAGATCCTCTTCGGTAACCTCGCTCCTTCCAGAAAAGGCCGCGTGCGCCCTGGCCACACGGGCCATGGTAAGATCGGCCCGGTGCCCGTCAACCCCAAGTGTTATGGTCTTTTTGGCAATGGCGTAAAGCATCTCTTCCGGAAGTTTTACCTCCGCAAGCCTCTCTCTGGCCTCAACGATCCGGGCCACCAGGGCCTCGGTTTCAGCCTTAAATTTCTTTTTGAAGCCTTCAGGATCCCGCACAAATTCCTCCCAGCGCTCCATGATGAGCACCCGGGCCCTCGGCTCTTTTAAGCCC
>JALSPN010000175.1 GCA_026985945.1 Thermodesulfobacteriales bacterium | reverse complement strand
ACTCTTTGGTTACGAAAAAGGGGCCTTTACCGGGGCCCTTTCTCGCAAAAGGGGGCTTTTTGAAGAGGCCTCCGGGGGAACCATCTTCCTTGACGAAATAGGGGATCTCCCTCTGCCTCTGCAGGCGAAACTCCTCCATGTTATCCAGGAAAAGGAATTTTATCGTCTGGGAAGCACCCGCCCTATAAAAGTTGACGTCCGCATTATTACTGCTACCAACCGTAATCTCGAAGAGCTGGTGGAAAAGGGCCTTTTTCGGGAGGATCTTTATTACCGGCTTAATGTTTTTCCGATTTACCTTCCACCTCTGCGGGAAAGGGCCACGGATATTATTCCTCTGGCAGAATTTTTCCTGGAAAAATATAGCCGCGAGTATGGCAAAGAGATAAAGAGGCTTTCTTCTCCGGCCATTGATCTCCTTGTCCAATACCATTGGCCGGGAAATGTTCGAGAACTTGAAAACGTGATTGAAAGGGCAGTGCTGGTGTGTGACGAAGAGGTGATAAGGAGTTATCATCTTCCTCAGAGCCTTCAGACGGCAGAAAGCTCTGATACTTATGCCCGCAAAAGCCTGGCGCAGGCGGTAAAAAATCTGGAGATGGAACTCATCATAGAGGCCCTTAAAGAAACCCGGGGTAACCAGAGTCAGGCGGCCAAGATGCTTGATACCAGTTTGCGGATTCTCAATTACAAGATTCGTAAATACGGCATAAATCCCAAGGCCTTTCGGGTTCCAGCCAAAAGATAACAGGCCAGAGCTGCAAATTGGCGTTAAATTTCAGTTGAAGATCAAACAGGATTCCTGGTGAAATGCTCTTGCAAAAAGAAAAAGACCTTCCAGGCTGGAAACAGGGAGAGCTTTTCGGGGCTGAAGAGACCCGTCCTCTTATCATTCCTCGTTCCGAGCATCCCATCTCTCGTCGCAACATTCCTCCAGAGGTTTTGAAAGTCCTCTATCGCCTGAAGAAGGCCGGCTATCTGGCCTATCTGGTAGGAGGAAGTGTAAGGGACATGCTCCTTGGGCTTACCCCCAAGGATTTCGATATCGGCACCGATGCGCGTCCGGAAGAAATTCGAAGCCTTTTTCGCTGGAGCCGTATCATCGGGAAGAGATTTCGGCTGGTCCACGTGTATTTTCGAGGAGGAAAGTTCGTAGAGGTTGTTACCTTCCGGGGGCCAGAAATCGCTGAAGAAGACGGGATGGAAGTTTTTGGGACCCCGGCAGAAGACGCCTTCCGAAGAGACCTCACCATCAACGCCCTCTTTTATAATATCGCTGACTTCAGCGTCATCGATTATGTGGGGGGTATGAAAGACCTTCAGGAAGGGATTATCAGGGTAATAGGCCCTCCAGATCTTCGTTTTATTCGGGATCCGGTGCGAATGATGCGGGCCATAAGGCATGCCGCCCGTATCGGTTTTGAGATCGAGGGAAATACCTGGGAGGCCATCTGTCGCCATCGAGAAAAGATTGCCCTCTGTTCTCCGATGCGGATTCGAGACGAATGGTTAAAGGATGTTCTGGGGGGCTGGTCTGCTCCCTGGGTCCGTCTAATGTTGAAATCCGGACTTTTCCACGAGGTTTTCCCGGCTTACGGCAGGTTTCTACAGGGCATATCCCCGGAGGAGAAGAGATTTTACTTTGCCCTTCTTGAGGCCTCAGACAGCCAGATCCGCAGAGGGCGTTTCAGCCAGGCCCAGGCGCTTGCCCTCTTTCTCTATCCTTTTCTCGTAGGCCGTGGGAAATTGCCACGCCTGCCGGAAAGGGCCGGGCGCCCTTACCAGCAAATTCGCCAGGAGATGGAAAAGGTCTTTTTCCCTTACGATTTCAAGAAGGAGCTCTTTGAAAACACCCTTCAGCTCCTGGTAGGGCTCTGGCCGGTTAAATATCATCTGCTTTACAGTCAGAGAATGCCACGCCGGCTGACCCGGAAGAGCTATTTTGAGGAAGCGCTGGCTCTCTGTAAAATCATCCTGAGACTGGAAAGGGAGATCCTGGGCCTTGAAGTTCCCAAAAGGAAAAAAGCTCGGCGGAGGATTTGATGCCAGAGTATCGCCGCTCTTTGGGCTTTAAGTTTTTACAGGCTACCAAACACGATCGTCTCGAGATCCTCAGCAGAAAAAGAGAAGAAATTGCTCCTGCACCGTGGTTTAAGGTCTATCCCGAGGCCCCGCGGGTGGTTTTGCCGCGTCCAGAATTCGGTCCGGAAAACTTCTGGAAGAGTCTCCTCCGTCGTCGTTCCATAAGACGTTACACCCGATCACCTTTAAGCCTGAAAGAGCTTTC
>JALSPN010000174.1 GCA_026985945.1 Thermodesulfobacteriales bacterium | reverse complement strand
CAAGGATTTTTACTTCCTCTGCCCGGCGCCCTGATCTTTCGCAGGCCCGGGCTACCCTTTCAAGCAGGCTTTGATATCTCTTTCTGACACTCATCTCAGATAACGAAACCAGAGGTCCCAGAAAATGGCTACCAAAGAGCATACAAAAATAACGGCGTAATTCCAGCGCTCTTTTGAGATCTGAATGCTTGCTACCAGATATTTAAGGGCCTTTAAATCCTCCTCGCTCAAGGAATCTTTGTTTTCAAGCTTCTCAAGCAGGCGGAGTTTTTCTATGGTGCGTCGTCTGCGGCTGCTGATATAGGCCCGGAACATGAAAAAGCACATATTTCCGCAGACCCCCACATACCAGAAAAAGGTGATGAGTTCAGGTCTGTAGGCCTTGGCTACCAAGATGAGACGCAAAGAAATGGAACCGGTAAGACCAATTCCAAAAGCTAACCAGGTAACCCAGGGAGGAAACCTGTGAGGAACATGAATTCTTTCCATACTTTAATCTTATAGCTGACCTTCTTAAGAAATAAAAGAGAGGACCCCTTAACTTCCAGTTAATTCTCCCTCAAAAGGGCAGGGGGTGGGTGAGGTTGCGCAGGATGAAGAGCCAAAAATTTGGGTATTGCTTTGATTGCAGAAAATTCTCAGCTATCATAAATGAACAAGAGGGCTTTTAAGAGAGGGGATTGATGGATTCGAAAAAGGTTGAAGCCAGGCTTAACGAATTGCGCCAGAAGATAGACAGTATCGATCGAACTATCCTTTCCTGCCTCAAAGAGAGATACCAGCTTGTAAAGGAGATCGGCTCCCTTAAACGGACCCTCGGGGCCAGCGTTTTGGATCTGGGCCGCGAGCGAGCCGTTATCGGGAGGATCCTGGCTGAAAATAAAGGGGGTTTTCCGGAAGAGGCTCTTAAGGCCATTTTTCTCGAAATAGTTCATACCTGTCGGACGGCTCAGGAGCCCCAGCGGATAGCCTACCTTGGGCCTGAAGCCACCTTCAGCCACATGGCAGCTATCAAATTTTTCGGTCACGCCGCAAATTTTTGCCCCCAGGAATCGGTGCTCGATGTCTTTGAGGAGACAGAGGCCGGTCGGGTCCATTTCGGCGTGGTTCCGGTAGAAAATTCCATTGAAGGCACGGTTTCTACTACCCTGGATGCCTTTTCGGATTACCGGCTCAAAGTTTGTGGAGAAGTTTTCATCCCCATTACGCACGATCTTTTGAATCAGACCGGGCGCAAAGAGGATATCAAAAAAGTGCTTTCTCATCCGCACGCCCTGGCCCAGTGTCGGCGCTGGTTGCGAAAGAACTTACCCTCTGTCCCGGTAGAAGAGGTTTCATCTACGGCCTTTGCTGCCAGGTGGGCGGCGGTAGATCCTTCGGTAGCGGCCATTGCCAGCCCTTTTGCCGCCCGCACTTATCATTTGCAGGTGGTAGCCAAAAATATTGAAGACTTTCACGGCAATGTTACCAGGTTCTGGGTGATAGGAAAAGAAAGCCCGCCTCCCACAGGCAAGGATAAGACTTCTCTCTTTTTCAGTATTTCGGATCGTCCAGGGGCTCTTTACGAAGTGCTGCACTGTTTTGCCAGACGCGGGATAAACCTTTCCAAGATAGAAAGTCGCCCGGCGAAAAGTGAACCCTGGCGTTACTTTTTCTTCCTAGATTGTGAGGGACATGCCAGGGAAGAACCGGTGAGTTCATGTCTGGAGGAGCTCGAAAAAATCTGCGCTCATCTCGAATGGCTTGGGTCTTACCCGGTTGGGGAGGAGGCCTAGAGCTCAAAGAGGCCTCGCTTCCTGAAGGGGCCCTTGAGGAGGCCTCCTCTCTGGCCGAAGAACTGGTGGGGGACTTTTTCGGCTTAACTTCCAGAGACTGGCGTTTTTTGCAATACGTGCTCTTCCTAGAAAAGGAACTCGTCTTCGCGGAAGAGGCCCTGGCCTCTCTTTTTTTGTTCGAAACCCAAGCCCTTCTGCCCGGGAAAAGACGCAGGTTTTATGGCCTCTTTCTGGCTGAAGACAAGATCCTTTCTCTCGGCCTTAGAGGCCCTTCCCTTGAGGCGCTTCTGCTTTATATTTTTACTCACGAGCTGGTCCACATGGTAAGATTTTTGAAATTTTCAGCCTCCTTCTGGATGCCCTATGAAGGGCGTTTTAAAGAAGAAAGAGAGGTTCATCTCCTTTGCCGAAAAATATTGAGGCGTGTCCCAGGAAAAGAATTGCAGGATATAATTTACCAGTTTGATCAAATATATTCTTGAGGAGGTGGAAGATGCCCATTTACGAATACGAATGTGAAAATTGTGGTCGTCG
>JALSPN010000173.1 GCA_026985945.1 Thermodesulfobacteriales bacterium | reverse complement strand
CGGGAAGCTCAAGTACCGCACGAGTTATTCGCAAAATGTCTTACAGCATTCCATCGAGGTGGCCTATCTTTGCGGAGTGATGGCGGGAGAGCTTGGTCTGGATGTCAAGAAGGCTAAGCGTGCCGGCCTTCTTCATGACATAGGAAAAGCGGTGGATCAGGAGATGGAAGGCCCTCACGCCCTTATTGGGGCCGAGCTTGCCAAAAAATACGGAGAAGACGAAGAGATCGTAAATGCCATCGCGGCCCATCACGAAGACGTCCCGCCAGAGTCCATCCTTGCCATTCTGGTCCAGGCGGCGGATGCGGTCTCCGGGGCCCGTCCCGGGGCTCGGCGTGAACTCCTGGAATCTTACATCAAGCGGCTTGAAAATCTTGAAAGGGTGGCTACCTCTTTTGCCGGGGTGCAGAAAGCTTACGCCATTCAGGCCGGGCGGGAGATACGGGTAATTGTGGATTCCGGAAAAGTCTCCGATGAAGATGCGGTCCTCCTTTCCCGTGATATTGCCAAAAAGATTGAAAAAGAGCTCACTTATCCTGGCCTTATCAAGGTAACGGTGATCCGTGAGACGCGGGCGGTGGAATATGCCAGATAGGATAAGAGTGCTTTTTGTGGGGGACATAGTAGGTCGGCCGGGAAGAGTTGCGGTGAGGAGATTTTTGCCTCCCCTGTGCGGAGAGTTTTCTCCGGATTTTGTTATCGGAAACGCAGAGAACGCCGCCGGGGGCTACGGTCTTACAGAAGCGGTGGCAAAGGAGCTCTTTGAGGCGGGTTTTGATCTTCTGACAAGTGGCAACCATATCTGGCGGCGGGAATTTTTGCCCTATCTTGCCCGGGCCGAAAGGGTCCTCCGCCCGGCCAATTATCCTGCCGGAGCGGTGGGCAGAGGTTATGCCATCCTCCAGAAGGAGGATAAGAAACTGGGGGTTATTAACCTTGAGGGGCGAGTTTTTATGCGCAGCCTTGAATGCCCTTTTCGGCAGGGGATAGCCCTGGCAGAAAGGCTGCGGGAAGAAACCCCATGCGTGGTGGTTGATTTTCACGCCGAGGCCACCTCTGAAAAATTGGCCCTGGGCTGGTATCTGGATGGCAAGGTTTCGGCCCTTCTCGGGACCCATACCCACGTGCAGACCGGAGACGAAAGAATTCTCCCCGGAGGGACAGCCTATATTTCAGATGTGGGGATGACGGGCCTTAGAGATAGTGTGATAGGGATGAAAAAAGAACAGGCCATTGAGATGTTTCTTACCCAGGTGCCACGCAAACTTGAGGTCCCAAAGACGGGGCCCAAAAAGCTGGAAGCCGTTTTTCTGGAGCTTGAGGCTTCCACAGGGAAGGCTCTTCAAATAACACGTCTGCGGCGTGAGGATTAATCAAGGGGGCTTACCAGGATTTTCTGGGCCAATCCCTGGCCAATGGCAAGCCGGGCCCCCTTTACCGAGACGATAATGGGCCCGCAGTTGTTGATGATTTCTAGGGTTTCACCGATGGTAATTCCAAGGGCGGCCAGCCTTGCGAGGGCCTGGCTGCCTCCCAGAAATCTCTCTACCCGGACTTTTTCTCCGGCAGAAATCAGGGTGAGGGGTAAGGCGGGTTTGGCCCGGCTGGCCTGACATGCGGCACAGAGCCCGTAGATTTCCAGACGATGATTAAGGGGTTTAAAGCCGTATTGGCGGGCAATTTCTTCCTGCAAGGCCTCAAGCTGGGGGAGAAAGAATTCCTGAATACGCCCGCATTTGGTGCATATGAGATGATCGTGGTGTTCTCCCAGGTGACGGTGTTCGTAAACCGGAGCTTTGCCCAGAAAGTCCTTGCGCTGGGCAAAACCAAGTTTGCAAAAAAATTCCAGGGCCTCAAGGATGTCTTTTTCAGGGAGATCAAGCCCCTGGTCTCGGAGTTTTTTTCTGAATTCCTCGGGGCTAATATGTTCTTCGCTTTCCAGGAAGGTTTCAAAGATCTTTAAAAAGAGATCCTTTTTATCAGGTGGAAGGTGGTGAGCCAACTTCAGGAAGTTTTCTTTTTCGCGCTGGTGGAGATCGGATCTCTTCTTCATATCCGAAAGAAACTTGGTGCCTTCTCGGGTGGCTGTCAAGAAGAAAGTTTTGTAACCTTCAGAGAAAAAATTGGCAGGTTTCGGGAGAATGGATTCCAGAGAGATTCTAGCTATAGCACGAGAGGTCCTGGAAGTAGAGATTGAGGGCCTTAAAGCGGTTTCAGAGAAGCTGGGGGCAGGCTTTTTGAAAGCTGTGGATCTGATCTGGCAGGCCAGGGGTAGAGTAGTAGTTACGGGGATGGGAAAAAGCGGCCTTATCGGG
>JALSPN010000172.1 GCA_026985945.1 Thermodesulfobacteriales bacterium | reverse complement strand
CTGTATCAACCTTTGGTGTCACTGTCAAGAAGATTGTTCGAGTTCTTTGATTTCTGCAGCCAGCTCTTCGATTGTCTGTCTCACTTTTTGCCGGGCTTTGGGCGAAAAAGCGGCCAAAATCACGCGCGAGCTTTTGTTTCCAGGTAAAACAGCCACCCAGTAACGCTGGTGGGCAAAGAAAAGGGCGGCAAAGATCCCCAGTATCAGGAGCGAAAAACCAAGCCATACCACCGACACCCCGGGATCCTTTTTGACCTGAAGCCCGGTGGCATAAACCGGCACGGCCTCTTCCAGGGTAACAATCACCGGCTCACCTCCAAGCTCTATCCGACGGGGATGGCCTTTGAGGACCCAGAAGGCCACCGGGGCCTCACCTTCTTTGGCCATCCAGATGCGGGCAGCCGGAAGGCCATGGGCCTGGCTAAAATCAAGAAGCCCCACCCGCAGGTGGGCCTCCTCCCAGCTCGCCTGACTGAAAGGCGCAATCTCTAACTCCTTCTGGCGAGGGCCTTTCAGGATGCGGAGCCTCACCTTGGCAAAGGTATTGTAACTGGACTGGTAAAAAGTTATGTCCTTGTAGGTGAGCGGGGCATTAACCCGTATGGCTCCTTTGAGAACTTCCTTGCCATTTTCAAGGATGGTCACATCCGAACGATATTCCTTGGGCATACCGTTGGGGTAAAAATCTATGTAAAACCTGTCGCACCGAATCGTAAACCCCAGGGGGATGGCCCGCTCTTTTTTGCTTCGCACCAGCACCTGGTCGGTGCTTTCCCCCTCCATGAGGGTTATCCCTCCTCGAAAGCCCCAGACAGCTCCAATAATGGCCCCCACGATAATGATGAGCAGGGAAAAATGGACCACATAGACCGAAAAATAACTCCATCGAAAACGATCCTTGAGGAAGAGAAAGCCGTCTTCAAAAGAGGCCTTTTCAAGACGACCAAATTTTTGAGACAGAAGCTTCTCTAGCCGGGGTTCGAGCTCTTTAAAGGGACTTTTTAAGCGAAGTTCTCTGGCCACAGGCATCCGGAGCAACTTTTCCGGATCCACGGCCAGGGGATCACGGCGGAAAAGCTCAAGGGAAAAAGGCAGGCGCTTGAACGAACAAAGGGTTAAATTCAGGCTGAAAAGGGCCAGAAGGGTCACATACCACCAGGAATGATAGGTATCATGGAGGTGCAAAAGCCTGATAATCTGCCCCAGGCTCTCTCCATAACGCTGGAAATAAAAGGCCAGTGGCTGCCCCTGGGGAAGGATGGTCCCGATGATGGATGTTGCCGCCAGGGTGAGAAGGAGAAAGATGGCAAGCTTAATGGAGCTTAAAAAGCGCATGACCGGGTTCTTAAACACTACTTTTCAACCTCCTTCTTCTTTTCTTCACCCTCTTCCCCTCCTTTCATGGCCTTGCGAAAGTTTTTGATCCCCTTTCCAAGTCCTTCTCCGATCTGGGGCAGGCGGCTGGCACCGAAAAGGACCACGACAATGACCAAAATCACTATCAGTTCTGGCAACCCCAAGCCAAACATGAAGCCTCCCTTTCAAAAATTCTAAGCTTGAAAAAAATATCAAATTGCCTTGAACCTATCCCGTGGTCAAACTCTTGGCAAGTAATCCTTTTCTGTTTTCAGGACCTTTGGCCAAAAACTCTTAAGACCGGAATCAGGGTCTCAAGAGTTTCTTGCATTTTCTGGGGCTTGAGGCGTTCGTATCGAGGGAAGAGCCGGTCAGAGAAGATAAGAACACTTGCCAGAGAAAGCCCCAGGGCCCTGGCCACGCTGAAAAGGGCCGAGGTTTCCATGTCCACGGCCACCGCTTCTGGAAAACGCCTGAAAAAGGCTTCTGTCTCCCGATAGGGGGCGTCAGTTGAAACCACGGTGCCCACTTCAAAGAAAAGCCCCTGAGCCACCAGCTCGTGATAAAGCCACCAGAAAAGATCTCTGTCAGGATAAGGATAGTAACCGTAGTGGGCTGAAGTCCCCTCAGCGGAAAGGGCCTTCTCAGGCAGAAAAAGGCCCCCAAGGGAAAATTTCTCTTTAAGGGCCCCGGCCCAGCCCAAAGCCAGGATCTCCTTCACCCCTGAGGCCGCAAGATATTCCAGCACAATGGCCGCCTGAGGGGCCCCGAGAACCGGCCCACAAAGAAAAAAAGCACCTTCAGCCCAGAGCTCCGCCAGGAAAAAGCCCCCTTTTCGAGAAAGACCAAGCTTTTTTTTCAAAAAAGAGAGGTCGGGGCTCGTGTGAACCAAGATTATCCTCTGGGGGAGAGAAATTTTAGGTTTCGGCTGAGGAATCCTTGCTCGAAAGTTCACAGAGGGCCT
>JALSPN010000171.1 GCA_026985945.1 Thermodesulfobacteriales bacterium | reverse complement strand
ACCTTTCCTATAAAGAATGCCAGGAACTTGTTGAAGAAGTTCTCAATCTTCCTGCTCCAGAAGAAATCAGACTCTTGCTCTTGGATTGGTTTGAAAAAAGAGGGCTTTCTCCTTTTTGGAATTTCCGTTAAAGGCCTTTGGTTTTCAGGGTCTGAATGCGGTTTTTCATGCGATCCATGAACTGGCGCAAATCGCTCTTAAGTTCCGGAAGACTCTGGTGCCCCCGGCTATAAACCTTTTGAAGCTCACCGAGCCAGTATTCCAGACTTTCCATCTCTTTTTTGACCAGCTCTTCCTGGACCTTTTTCTTTATCTGTTCTAAAAGTTTGCGGTCTAAATTCATAAGAACCTCCAGGTTTTCCGAAAGGCTGAGTCCCTTGTCAAAGATAAGACATCTTTGGGGCCTTTTGGAGAGGTCAGTTTGTTGTTACTTTAGATTTTACGGTCCCTTAAGATAAGGAGGCTAAAAGATGCCAGGTCATCCACACGGAGCGCTTTCAGAAAAGGCCAAATTTGTCCCTCGCCTGGTCGCTTGGGAACTTACCCGTCACTGTAATTTAAACTGTATTCACTGCCGGGCTGCCGCCAGCCGGGGGCCTTATGAAAACGAGCTCACTACCGAAGAATGCAAGCGTATTCTTCGGGAAATCCGAGAGGTAGGCACACCGATTATTATTCTTACCGGCGGGGAGCCTCTCCTGCGCCCTGATATTTTCGAAATTGCCGCCGAGGCTTCAAATCTTGGCTTTCGTCCGGTGATGGCCACCAATGGCACTTTGCTCACCGACGAGGTAGCTGCCCGGATGAAAGAAGTGGGTATCGCTCGGGTTTCCATAAGCCTTGATGGGGCTACAGCCTTCTCCCATGACGATTTCCGCCAAATGCAGGGGGCTTTTGAAGGCTCTCTCAAAGGCATAGAAATTCTTAAGAAACACGGCATTCCCTTTCAGATCAATACCACCGTCACCGAGGTGAACGCGGAAGAAGTCCCCCGGATTCTGGAGCTGGCCCTAAAGCTTGGGGCCGTGGCCCATCATATCTTTCTCTTGGTGCCGGTGGGGCGAGGGAAGGAGATGGCCTCTCAGGCCCTTACGGCGGAAAAATACGAAAAAGTCCTGCACTGGTTCTACGAACAGCGGCAAAGGGTTCCTCAAGGTTTTCATCTCAAGGCTACCTGTGCTCCTCACTATTACCGCATTTTGAGACAGCGGGCACGCGAAGAGGGAAAGGAGGTAACATTTGAGACTTTCGGCCTTGATGCCGTTACCAGGGGCTGTCTGGCAGGGACGGGTTTTTGCTTTATTTCCCATCGAGGAGTGGTCCAGCCCTGCGGATATCTGGAACTTAACTGCGGCTCTTTGAGAGAAAAAAGTTTCCCTGAAATATGGTGGAACGCGGAAGTCTTTCAGGACTTAAGAAATTTCAAAGGATACAAGGGGAAGTGCGGGCGATGTGAGTATGTCAGGGTTTGTGGAGGATGCCGGGCCAGGGCCTATGAAGCCACCGGAGATTATCTGGCCGAAGAACCTCTCTGTCTTTATCAGCCCCGTAAAGTCTAAAAAGGGGCGATAGAAAATCAAGCTACGCTTTTAGTATTTCGCGGGCCTTTTGGCAATCTGCGGCGATTTGTTGGGCTAGTTCTTCGGGAGAGGAGAATTTTTTTTCATCCCGCAGACGGGAAACGAAAGAAAGGCAGATTCTTTTTCCATAGAGGTCTTCCTGAAAATCGAAAATATGGACTTCGGCAGATAGATATCCGTCTCCAAAGGTAGGATTAAAACCCAGGTTCATAACCCCCGGGTGTTGGCGGCCATTTAGGTGAACCCATACAGCATAAACCCCTGGTTTTGGGAGGAGTTTTTCACGCGAAAGTTTTAGATTGGCCGTAGGGAACCCCAGGAGACGCCGGCCTCTTCCATGCCCGGGAATTACCTTACCACAGAGCATGTAGTAGCGCCCCAGAAGTCTGGCAGCTAAAGCCACGTTTCCTTCGCTGATAAATTCCCGGATAAGAGTGCTTGAAACAGTGAGCCCGTTCACTTTTTGGGGAGGAATAATTAACACCTGGAACCCGAAGCGTTCTCCCAGAAGACGCAAAAGTTCGGTGTCCCCACGCCGTTTACGCCCGAAACGATAATCATACCCTACTATCAGTTCTTTGATTCCAAGCCCCCGGACGAGGATCTCCTCTACGAAATCTTCTGCCTCCAGAGAGGCGAGCTCCCGTGTAAATTCGAGCAGCAAGAGGCAATCAAGCCCGGCCTCTTCGATAAGCTTTATCTTCTGCTCCAGGGTACAGATAAGTTTGAGCGGCACTTCCGGCCGGAGGACCTGAAACGGA
>JALSPN010000170.1 GCA_026985945.1 Thermodesulfobacteriales bacterium | reverse complement strand
CATATGCGCAACCCGCGGGTTTTTTATAATCAGGAAGATCTTTGGGAAATCCCTCGTAGTCTTAAGACCGAGCGACGATATATGAAGCCCTATTACACCATTATGAAACTTCCTGGAGAAGCCCGAGAGGAGTTTATCTTAATGATACCCTTCAATCCCGCTCGCAAACATAATCTTGCAGCCTGGATGTGTGTGCGCTGTGATCCGGAACACTATGGGCAGATGCTTGTTTACCGCTTTCCAAAACAAAAGTTAGTTTATGGTCCCCAGCAAATAGAGAGCCGTATCAATCAGGATCCAGAGATTTCTCGTCAGCTCTCCCTTTGGGATCAGCGCGGAAGCCGGGTAATTTTGGGAACCCTTCTTATTATCCCTATTGAGGGAAACCTGCTTTATGTACAACCACTTTATCTCAAGGCAGAATCTGGCCAGATTCCAGAGCTCAAAAGGGTTATCGTGGCTTATGAGAACGAGATTCGCATGGGGCGCACGCTTGAAGAGGCTTTAGAGGCTATTTTTGGGGCCAAAGCCTCTAGACAAGAACCTAAAAATATCGAAAAGAGACGCGAGAAACTTTCTTCTTTTGGCCCAAAGACTATTAAGGAACTTTATCTCAAGGCTCAAGAGGCTTTACGGAAAGGGGATCTTGAAGAATTTGGCCGTCTCTGGCAAAGAATTGGAGAAACCCTGGGCTTGACAAAATAAAGCATTTCTTGTCGACAAATTGCAGCCGTGTTAAAAAGTATAAAAGTAAGATCTTTAATAAAATTTTTAGCTTTAGCAGATAAGATTTTGTTAGAGAGCTAATCTCATTTTTCTTAACATCTTTGCCCGGGTGGCGGAATAGGTAGACGCAGGGGACTTAAAATCCCCTGGGGTAATACCCCGTGCCGGTTCGAGTCCGGCCCCGGGCACCAATAGTTCCATTGATTGCCAATGGTTATGAGTTAGTCCTTCTAAATTTCTTTTTATGGAATTTGGCGTAATTTCGTGCCCAAATTGCCTGCAAAGTGCAGGCAATTCTCAGGCAATTCTCAGGCAATTTTCCGGTAGTCCACCCTGCCTTTTTACCTCAATTCAAGCTCTGCCCTGCTTCTAAAACAGAACAATCCGAATTGTGTCCACCTAGAATAGAAAAGAACAGAATATATATTTCTCTCTTTCTCTTATATTTTGTCCGGACAAATTTTTTATCCGACAAGAGAGGGATCCGACAGATAGAGAATAGAGAAAGATTTAGAAGGAGAATTTTTTGAAAAAACTTTTAGAGACTTTTAGAGAGAAAATGTTTTGAATTTTCTTTTTTCTAACTTTCCTCCTCTCTGGGCGAGTGGCAAGATAACCCTTCCGTGCCTTATGCGTGTCAAGGCTCTTCGCTTACCTTGTTCGCTTCGACCCTTACGGGCTGGCGCTTCGCGCCAGGCCTTGACACGCGGCGCGGAAGGGTAGTTTTTCTTTTTGGCCCGGAAAGGAGGAAAAGGTGGAACCTTTTTCTTTATTCAAGAAAGAGGGCTTAGGGGCTCAAGGCGCTCGACGGCTTCGCCTCTCGCGCCTTTCGGGCCAGGCCCGTAAAAAACGAAAGTTATTCCCCCCTCAGGCGGCCATTTTCTGGCGCCGTGAAGCTAAAAGCAATGTCACTTAAGGGAGGCCTTAGACATCTACCCCCATCTGAGAAAAAACTCGCGTACCTCCTCTTCAGTGGCGAAATTTCCTGCCTCGGCTTCTTGGAACACCTTCAAGAATAGCCTCTATTTGCCAGGCTTTGCGCTCTCAATCAATTTCCGTCCCGGCAGTCCTATCCCTGGCGGGATTCTCTTCATCCACTTTGATATCCAGATTTTCTCTCTCCCGGGAAAAATCTTGGCCTATTTCTCGATCCTCTACTCCGGATCTCCAGTTTAGGTCCATGTTTCTTTCCCGGACAATGCCGGTTTCTTTGTCTCTACCGTGACTCTCTTTTAAAAGCTCTTCGCTAAATTCATTCCTGAGTTCTTTCCGGGCTGTTTTCGGATGCCAGTCCCTGGTTTCTCTCTCAATAGCCCGGTTAAAGATTTCTTTCCATTTTTCTGGCTCGCGTTTTTTGATTATATCTCGCAAAGTTTCCTTTGAGACTTCTCTTTTGATTGACCTAACCATTGTCTCTTTGAGATCTTTGCCAGCGGAATAATTCCGGTAGTCTTCCAGGGTTACAACCCGATCGAGGATCTTGTAATTACCTTCCGAGGCTGTTAGACCCTTCTTCAGAGTGGTGACATCCTGATCCAGATCCTGTCTTACCTGGATCCTGTCATCCAAGGAGCGTGCTCCAGCCTCGACTTCCGCAGCCCAGCTGAGGATATCGGCCTTCTCCTGGGAGACAGCGATCTTCTCCCTGAGGTTTTCCAGGGAATCGGTATAGACACGGGCCTCTTCCCTTCCCCGGGTTATGGCCACGTAGAAGCTATTTGCAGAGACCGAACGACTATTCTCGGCGTTGTAACTCACCCGATCCACGGTCTGTCCCTGGCTCTTGTACACGGTGGTAGCGTAACCATGATCGATGTAGTTGTATTCTTTCAAGTTTACTTCTTTCATTCCAAGATCCGTCCTGATAACCAGGGACTGTTCTTCCTGATGTAAGAGTACTACTTTTCCGACGAGACCATTTTGCACCCCGAGGTCGCGATCGTTTTTAAGGAAGAGCACCCGGTCACCCACGGCGAATTCCCTGGTACCCATGATTTTTCCGTCCGATCCGCGCACTTCGACTTCAACGCCCTCTTTCTCCACATGGCCTCGTTTTTGTAGTTCGTATCTTATTTCGCGGTTTAGGCGGTCTTTAACGGAGTTTTTGTCGGTTACCACGAGGACACTTTTTTTCTTTTCCACGGCCCTGATGTAGTCCTGCTTTATCGCTTCCAGGCGTTCCTTTTTAGAACTGATCTCTTTCACCCAGCCCTTTTCAGAGAGTCTTTCCAGGGCCTCGACGGTTTTCCCTAAGGAAGCCAGCCCTACGGCCTCGCGGTATTCGGGATCCTTTTGCCTGAAGATTTCCGTAAGTTCATGAAGAGCCCCCTTTTGAGAGGCTTCGGAGACGAGCCTTCGGAAGGGATCTCCTGTGCCTACGGGTTTTAGCTGGTCCGGATCCCCCACGTAGACCACCTTCATCCCGTGGCCCCGGGCGAACTCCTGGATGGCGGCGGTGCGTTTGGTATCAAGCATCCCGGCCTCGTCCACCACCAGGGCCCCACCTTGAAGGCGCGTATATTCAAAGGTCCCCTTGAGGTGGAGCGTATTGAGGGCATCAACGGTGTAGCTACTAATTCCGGTTTCCTTTTCCAGGTTGGCGGCGGCGGCCCCGGAGACGGAAACGCCGAGCACGACCCGTCCCTGTTCTCGATACACGGTCTTAAGACCCCTGAGCATAGTTGTCTTACCGGTTCCGGCTTTTCCAAGCACCACGGCATCTCCCTGGCCCGTGGCGATTCCCTGTATGGCCGATTTTTGTTCGTCGGTCAGACAGTAGCCCAAACCCTGCTCGAAACTTTCTAGGGCCTCTTTTGTCTTTTCGGGATCTAGCGCGTAGCTTGAGCTGTTATCTCTAAGGCCTATAACTCGGGTTCTCAATTCCGCGTGAAGATTATTTTCCACGGTCCATACGTCTCGACCCACGCGATCCTGTCCCAGGGAGTGTTTCCCTCCCTGATCGCTGAAAACCCTTTCCATAGCGTTTTCGGCGTAATTTTGGAGCTGACCTACCCAGAGGTGAATCCCTTCGCGGGCCAGGGCCTTGGCACCTTCGAGCTGGACATCAACTTCTCGAACATATCCCTTGGTGGAGAGCTGTCTTTCGACCACTTCTTCGAGGATTTTTTGAGCGAGGCTGTCGGTAGCGATTTCTTTTTGATAGTCGTAATGTGCCTGGCGTTCAGGGAGTTTGATCCCGGCGGCCCGGGCCCGGTCTTCCCAGTCTTTACGCAGCTCTTCCGGGCTGAAGTCTTTTTTGGGATCCCGGGTACGGTAGGCGGCAAGTTCGGCGGCCTTCCCGCCTTCAAGGCCGTGTTCCTTGAGATAGTCTTCTATTTCGACCCGTCTGGTGGAGAAGGCCTGGAGTTGTTCTTTTGTGAAGCCTGCAAGCTCGAAGGTTCCGTCCTTTTTCCAGTCGATCTGGTAGCCCATGCGCTCAAGGGAATGGGCAAGATACATGCGGTACATGGTGCCCAGAGCCACTTTACTGGTGTAGACCTCTCTGAGATAAGCGTAGACGAGTTTTCCGTCCTCGACGCGTTCAGCCACGTTGGCAATCAGCACGTGGGAATGGAGCTGCGGATCCCCATTGCGGTTGGTGAAAATGATCAAAGCGCACGGCAAGCATACCCCGGGCACTAGTGGGGTTTCCTCTTTCGTCTCTGGCCTGAAACATGCCGGAGAATTCGATGTAGTCAACCACGGCCTGAACAGCTTCCTGGTGGGCTTGGATGATGAGTTCACGGTTTTGAGTGTCCAGGGCCGCCACGAGTGAGACACTTTTGGGGGCGGAGAAAGTTATCGGCAATGCGATCGTCACCTTTAAGCGCTCCTCCGGTTTCTCTGATCCTGGCCTCAACGATCTCCCGGAAGCGCTCATGATCAATTTTTTTCCCGGTATCCCAGTAGGCCTCACCGGCGATTACGTTCCCCTTGCCACCCCGGAAGTAATAGTCTTCTTTTTCGAAGTAGAAGGTTCCTTGAGGAGCGGAGACGCCGGAAAGAGAGAGCATCACATACCCCTTTTTGGGAATCTTTTTCGTTTTCAAGCTCGCGTGAAAGCCATTTCATCTTTGATTCCAGATCTCCGAGAAAGCGGCCCTAAAAGACCACCCATAAGGTGCACCTCCGGGTTTCGTTTTTTCTTTCACAGAGAAACAACGAAAGGAGGAACCGGGATGGCTAGAAGAGCAAAAAGAAGGGATGTTTTCACAGCACTGAAGGCCGTATATGAACGTGCCGGAAAGCTCAAATTTTCATATCCGAAGACAGAAGAACTTTTACTCAAAATTTTGGCCCGGAATGTGAGGAAAAAGGCAAGGCAAAAGGCGTTTGACCAGGCGCTTTCTGAGGCCACACGTCAGGGAGTGGATACGAATCCGAAAGACCTTTTAGGGATCCCGGAGATGATAGAAGCGATCGGAAAGATCGAGCAAGATAACCTCGAAGAAATTTTTGAGGAAGCTTATGAAGAGCACCTGGTGAGAGAAACAACGCTCCTTTTTGAGAAGTTTGTACGAATAGTTTTGGGGAGGGAAGAGAGAAGTGCCCCTTGAGGTGATCAAAAAGCAAACCGGAAGACCTTTAAAAGGCCCCTTTTTGTTTCCTGCTGCTCGCTTCACTCGCTATTGACACCCGTGCAACTTCGTTGCTGATGGGAAAAAGCCATGAAAGCCCTGCTATGTAAGGGAATGAAATCAGGCATCTTTTCAGCCTTTTAAGGCCCGTTTTAGGCCTGTTTCCTTCCTTTTCCTTTATTGACAAGCCTTTTCAAAAGGCCCGTTTTAGGCCCTATGTTTTCGTTGTTCTGCATAAAAAGAAAGCTCTCCGGAGGTGGTTATGGGGAAGAAGAAACAGAGAAAAATCCATCTTGAAGACGAGCTTTATGAGGCCCTAAGAAAAGAAGCAAAAGATCGCGGAACGAGCGTTTCGGCGGTAGTACGTGAGCGTCTTTTAGAGGTCAAAAAACGGGCAGAGTTTGAGGAAATTTACGAATCACTTCCGCGCCGTTTGGACGCCATCAGGAGGGAATTAAAGGAGCAAATTGAGGCACGAAACAGGGAGCAATTGAGGCATTTTTTGGACCTTCAAGCGTGGATGATGGAGGAGATAAAAAGGCTTGATGAGCGTCTCGAAAAGCTGGAGAAAGCGATGGCAGTAACGGCCTATTATGCGGCTTTTACGGGATTACTTCAGGGCAGAAAGTTCTTCAACATCATAGCGCTTTCGGACCCAAAATGGAAGGAGTTGAAGAGCATTGCACCGAAGCTCAAAGAAGAGGCAGACGAGAAGGTAAAGGCTCTTTTAGGATTCAGTGTACTAGAAAAGATACGGGATTGAACAGGTTATTCTTTGCCAACCTTTTTCGTTGTTTCTGCAAAAAGAAGAGGAGGCCCTTATGGAGCGTTTAAAGAAAAAGCCAGGTGGCTGGGCGGGATTTGAAGACTATTCCGCCAGGGCTCGGATGGCCGGAAAGGCGATGATCTTTACGGCCCTGGTGGGCCTGGTTATCTGGATCGTACTTGCGGTCGGTGTGACCCTCTTGAAGTACAGACTCGCCCCCCCGGACGATTCCTTCCTGGGCCTGGGCGAGGATAAGGGTTCTCGCCTATCAGGGAGCGGTGTTATCTCATACCGAGAATTGGCTTCCATCTTTCGTTACAGGTGCCGTGAAACTTTACTATTGTGAACCTATCTACGAAAAAGGACACTTCAAAAAGTTTGGGAAATGCGGATACGTATATAACTGGCCGGAGAGTTTTCTCAATCCCGTTAACGACCAGGCCTTTATCGACTGGTACGGACTCCTGATGCTCAAAACCTACGGGCTTGCTCTTGTGTGGACGGCACCGGTGCCCCTGGTTGCGTTTTTCCTGGTCTGGAGATTTTACAGAAGACGTGCGGCAGAGATCAACAAAGAAGAAATTGTCCGAGGCAGAAAGCTGGTTTCTCCCGGAGACCTTCCGGGAAAGTACAGGAAACGCAAGAACAGACTGGTACTGGCCGAGAACGTGAGTCTTCCCTTTGAGGACGAGACCACGCACGTTGGCATCTTCGGACGTCCCGGGACTGGTAAAACCACCCTTATTTGTCAGCAGCTTGCAAACCTGCGTGATGAGAAGGTGGTGGTCTATGGCTACAAAGGAGATTTTCTGCGCAAATTTTACGATCCCTCAAAGGACATGATTTTCAATCCTCTGGACATTCGAAGTGTGGGCTGGACGGTGTTCAACGATCTTGAGACAGAGACCGAGGTGGCGACGTTTGCCGAGGCTTTGATACCGGACCGATCGGCGGGAGGGGATCCTTTCTGGAGCAACGCGGCAAGACTTTTGGTAAGAAGCGCACTGCTAATTGCGAGGCTCGAGGGCAATCCCACGAACAGGCGTCTCTTTGAAATTCTTACCCTTTCTCCGGAGGGGCTCATCGAGCTGCTTTCGGAATGGCAGGACAGGCTGAGAGAGGCCGCCATGGCCCTTCAGGCCTTGGGAGGAGATAAGGCCCCGAAGCAGGCAGCGGCAGTGATGGGCACGATGACGATCTACATCCAGGGCCTCAAATACCTTGAGGACGGACCTTTTTCCTTTCGCCGGTGGATCCGGGATCCGGAGAAGAAGGGCTGGCTTTTCCTGGAAAATGGCCCCGAACAGGAGTCGCTATACCGTTCTTTCTTGGCGGTAGTGGTGGACATCCTGGCCAGGGAGACACTTTCTTTGCCGGACAATCTGGAACGGCGGATCTTCTACTTTTTTGACGAGCTCGGGACTATGCAGCGGATCCCGAGTCTGATCAAACTCCTCACCCTGGGGCGCTCGAAGGGAGTCTGTGTAGTGATCGGGAATCAGGATCTTGGCCGTCTCAGGGAGGAGTACGGCGATAGGTTAATCAACTCCCTATACAACGCGCTTGGGGCCCTGGTTGCCCTCAAGGTGGAGGACGATTTCACCTGTAACTTCATAGCCAAAAATTTTGGGAAAGTTGAGGTGCTGGAGCCCCGGATCCAGCACACTATGAGCCCTGAGGACTTCAGGGATTCGATTTCTTTAACCAAAGACATAAAAGAGAGGTATCTTGTGCTCCCTTCGGAAATAGCGGCACTTGAAAAGTTTGAGTGTTTTATCCGTCTCCCGGACGGCTCAGCCACCAGGTCCAGAGTGGCGAAGAAATGGTTCAAGGACGTAATGCCGGAAGAGGAGATTTTTGTAAAGAGAAAAGATATTTTTCTGGCATATTTAAGAAAAATAGACGATAAGAAAGTTGATACTTCAAGGAAAGAACAGGCTGTTGAAGACAAAAATTTATCCGACATAGAAGAAAAATTGTAAATATTACTGGGAGGAGCATTTTTAGTCGACATTCTTTCGGGATTCGTTCCCATTTTTCGTTCCGAAAAATAGGAACGGATCCTTTTAACGATGTCGGTTGTTTAGTGCTCCCATTAATAAAATAAGAGGCAAAATTTTATTTTTACGATGAACTAGGGTGTTAACTTTAAATAACTTCTTAGAAAAAATACTCGTTCTCTTACCTCAGGCAAAAGAGCTTTACTATCGCCTCATTTTACTTGTAGGCCCGGCAGGAAGCGGGAAGACTTCTCTCTTGCAAGCACTTTCTCAAAAAATATCCACTCCGGTCATTAATCTAAATCTGGAGCTTTCCGAGCGCCTTTTAAAAATTGCCGAACCCCAAAGGGTTCTGTGCCTTCCTGGTATACTTGAAGAAATCTGTGCTCAGGTGCAAGGAGATACAGTGCTTCTGGACAACACAGAGCTTCTCTTTGAACCCGTGCTTAAACACGATCCTTTGCGTCTTTTGCAAAGGCTTTCCAGGAAAAGAACTTTAGTAGTATCCTGGAATGGCAAGATAAAAGATCGGCATTTGTCCTTCGCCGAACCAGAACACCCCTCAATTCCGTAAATATTTTCTTGAGCCAGGAGAATTTCTGATAGTATCACTTGGTGGAGAGGTGCAGCCATGAAATACCGTGATCTTATCCAGTTTGATCCCGTAGAAACCGTTATCCAGCTGCGCGAAGCAGATCAAAAAGAAGCCGCCCGAAAGCTGGTAAAGACCTACGTCATTTCTGAAGAAATGGCCGAACGCCTCACCAGCATTGTCTTTCCAAACCTACAGTTCGAGCGCCCGGCGGACAACAAAGGCATAATGATCATCGGAAACTATGGCACAGGAAAATCCCATCTTATGGCGGTTATTTCAAGCATAGCCGAGGATGCCGAGCTTTTACCTCTCCTTAACCACCAAAAGGTGGCCGAAGAAGCAAAACAAATCGCCGGAAAATTTAAGGTGATTCGCACCGAAATCGGCGCGACAGAAATGTCCCTAAGAGACATCCTTACCCAGACTTTAGAAGAAGGACTGGCCAGGATCGAAGTCAGCTTTAGCTTCCCCCCGCCAGATAAGGTCTCTAGTTATAAACGCGTCTTTGAGGAGATGATGGCCGCTTTTCATCAGCGCTGGCCCGACCACGGACTTTTATTGGTCGTAGATGAACTCCTGGATTATCTACGAGCCTGCAAAGAACAGACCCTTATCCTTGGTCTCAACTTTTTGCGAGAGATTGGCGAAGTCTCCAAAGAACTGCGATTTCGTTTTATGGCTGGGCTTCAGGAAGCCATCTTTGACAGCGAACGATTTAAGTTTGTATCGGATTCTCTAAGGCGCGTAAAAGATCGTTTTGAGCAGGTCATTATTGCCCGAAAAGATGTCAAATTCGTAGTAGCCGAAAGGCTCCTTAAAAAAACGCCTGACCAGCAGGCCTGGATTCGGGAATATCTTTCCAGGTTCACCAAATTTTATGAGGGAATGAATGAGCGCCTGGATGAATTTATAAGGCTTTTTCCGGTCCACCCAGATTACATAGATGTATTTGAGCAAATATGGGCCATTGAAAAACGCGAGGTTCTCAAAACCCTTTCTCGGGCCTGTGCCAGGCTCTTAGACAAAGAGGTTCCTGAAGATTATCCCGGCCTCTTAGCTTACGATAGCTACTGGGAGACTCTCAGGGAAAATACAGCCTTCAGAGCCGTGCCAGAGATAAGAGA
>JALSPN010000169.1 GCA_026985945.1 Thermodesulfobacteriales bacterium | reverse complement strand
AAGGCGCCCGTATTTACCAAGGATCAAGTTCTTGAAGTCTCCAGGAGCGTTGCGGAAAATGGTAAGCAGTTCTTCCCTCTCCCAAGGTTCCATTTTATCGAGATCCTGATCTACTTCTTCCACGAATTTGGTAAGGAGCCGGATGAGGTGTTCGACTCCTTTAAGCCCTCGTTCTTTGGCATATTTATTGACCATTCCCGAACAGGTAACCCAGGTGATCTGGGAGCCAGGAGTGACGTCAAAATATTTTACAATGCGATTGTAAAGAGACATGACACGGAGGATCTGGGGCATGAGATGGAGGAAACCGCCTTTTTCTGCCTGTTCAAAGGAGCTTGGGAAGGCCCCACCGGGCATTTTATGCTTGGTCACGTTGTGATCAAGGCCTTTAAAGGGGCTTTCAGCCCAGGCGTACTGGTTGATCCACTCCCTTACTTTCTGGACGGCACCTTCGGCCGCTTGCCGGTTGAGGTGGACCTTGACTCCAGCCTCTTCAAGGTAAGCGTGCACTCCAAGGATGGGGGGCTGGCCGTAAAAACGGGTGAGAGAATCTTCTTCTACATCCAGGATTTTGGCCCCGGCTTGAGCCGCTGCCAGATAAGCCGGAAGGGCGAGACCATCGGTGGTGTGACGATGGTAATGGATTACGAGCTCTGGATATTTCTGTTTGATGGCGTCAATGAGCTGGGCGATGCGTTTGGGGCTGCCCACCCCTGCCATATCCTTGATACAGAGTATTATTTCGTCTATCCCACCGCAGAGATCGACGATTTCATCAACCACTGAGAGATAGTATTCATCGGTAGTCCAGTCAGCCTGGGTAAAAGAGATGGCCGGCTCAAAAAGGCGGCCTCTTTTCATAACTATTTCGGCTACGGTCCGCATGTTGCGGATATCATTCAAGAAGGAAAAGCAACGCCAGACATCGATATCGACCCTGGCCACCACATACTCGATCACGTTTTTGGGATAAGGCCGGTATCCCCAGAGGTTTGTTTCCCGGATAAGGGTCTGGAGGAGGACGGAGGGCATCTTCTCTCGCAGGATCCGTATTTCCTCGAAAGGGTCCTCACGCCGGTTCATGATACCTACATGCCAGCGGGCACCACCGTGACACTCCGCACTGAAAAGCCCCATCTGTTCGTAGTAAGGGGCAAGAGTGGCAAGGTCATAAATACGATGCCGGTTTTTATAATCCGACTGGCCGGCGTCACGCATGCCGGTAGAGGTAAACATGACGCCATCAAGCTCTCGTAAAGTCTTTACGATCTCTCGCGGAGACATTCCCGGTTTGACGATATTCCACATGGCTCCACTCCTTACATCCAGGGTTGAGGCCCAAGGGCCGAGACCCGGGCCACAAATTTGGCAATCTTGAGCACCTCGTCCTCGGTGCTCTTTTCTTTAAACATGGCCACCAGTTCGTCCATGTGTTCCTCGATAAAGGTGGTGGAAAAATGCCCTGCCCGGAAGGATGGGTGCCGGATGATGGCGAGCAAAAGAGGCGCAATAGTTTTGACCCCTTCCACCCGCAGGTCGCGCCCCAGGGCACGATCCATGGTGCGAATGGCAGCCTCTCGATTCTGCCCGGCGGTCATGATAAGCATGATAAGGGAATCGTAATAGGGGGGGATGTCAGCCCCTTCATAGACCCCCTGAGAGATCCGCACCGCAGGCCCCTGAGGGAGCTGGAGCCTTGAGATCGTCCCGAAGGATGGACTGAAAGAAATCGGGTCTTCGGCATTAAGCCGCACCTCCAGGGCCCAGCGGTTGGCCTTGATCTCCGATTGCCTGATGGGGAGTTTCTTCCCTTCGGCCACGTCAAGCATCAGAGAGACCAGGTCAAGACCGGTGATGAGCTCCGTAACACCGTGTTCCACCTGAAGGCGGGTGTTTACTTCCAGGAAGTAAAATTTATTGGTGGCGGAATCAAAGATGAATTCCACCGTGCCGGCTGAAGCATAGCCGATCTCACGCATGAGCCGAACCGCGGTAAAACAGATCTCTTCCCTGAGATCTTCGTCAATTGAGGGCGAAGGGGCCTCTTCGATAATCTTCTGGTTGCGGCGTTGAAGGGTGCATTCTCTTTCGAAAAGATGCACCACCTTGCCGTGTTTGTCTGCCACGATCTGGACTTCAATGTGACGGCCTTTCTGGATGTATTTTTCCGCCAGCAGGGCATCATCTCCAAAGGCCTTCATGGCTTCGGATTTGGCCTGGTTGAAGGCTATCGGAAGCTGCTCTTCGGACTCAACCTTTACCATTCCCTTTCCGCCTCCACCTTTGGCAGCCTTAAGCATAATGGGGAAATCCACTTTTTCTTCCCGAATCCAGCGTTTAATCTCTTCGATGTCTTTGACGTTATCTATTCCGGGAATAGTGGGAACGTTGGCCTGCCGGGCGTATTTTTTGGCCTGGACTTTGTCTCCCATGGCACGGATGACTTTGGGAGGTGGGCCGATCCAGATGAGGCCCGCATCTTCTACCATTTCGGCAAAGTCCGCGTTTTCTGCCAGAAACCCCCAGCCGGGATGAATAGCATCGGCCCCCACCTTTAGGGCGGCACCGATGATCTTTTCCATGTTGAGATAAGATTCAAGAGGGGGGGCCTCGCCGATACAGACCGCCTGGTCTGCCAGGCGCACGTGATAGGCCAGGCGATCTGCGCTGCTATAGACCGCGGTGGTTTTAATGCGTCGGTCACGGCAGGTATCCATGATCCGTACGGCAGGCACGCCACGATTGGCTATCAAGACGTGAGAGATTTTCCTTTCCATAGGAGTCCTCCCTGGACGGACTTTTATCTGGCTCAGTTAATCAAAAAATTTAGTTTTGGCAAAGGGCAAAAGGAGAGATTAAGCCGGGGAGAGAAATCTCTCACGGGCCTTTTCATAAAGCCTTTTGACTTCTTCAGGGGAAAGCCCGGCCCCAAGACCTACCCTGAAGGCCAGCTCTGCGGAAAGGAAATCCCCAGGGGCATGCCCGTCGGAATTGATAACCAGGGGGGCTTCGAATTTCCTCGCCAGAGAAGCCACGTGACCGTTAGACAAACAGTGTCCTTTACGGCCGGAAAGTTCCAGAAAGACCCCTTTCTCAGCGGCAAGCTTAACCTCTTCAGGGGAGATGAGGCCCGGGTGAGCGAGAATATCCGCCCCCGCCTTGATGGCGGCCAGATTGGTCCCCGGGGCCACCGGTTCTACCAGGGTTTCTCCATGCACCACTACGATTTCAGCCCCCAGAAGGCGGGCCCTTTGCACCAGTTCCGGGATCATGGGAGGCGGGACATGGGTGAGCTCGATACCAGGGATGAGCCGGGTTTCTGAAAGCTGGTTTAAAGCCCTGGCCGCAGCAATGATACGGGGGATGATGAAGTCAATGTTAGAATGATCCGCATGATCCGTAATAGCTACGGCCTCATAGCCGAGGACCCTTACCCTTCGCAGGAGTTCAGCCGGGATGAGCTCCCCGTCGCTAAAAATAGAGTGGCAATGGAAGTCAAACATCTTACATCTTGTATTTGCTTATGGCAGAGGGGTCAAGTTTTTCGAGGAGTTCTTTAAGTTTTTCTTTGTCCTGATCCTGATCCACCCCGCTGGCTTCCTTCTCCTGGGCTTCGGCCTTGGCCGCCTCTTCCAGGGCCTTGCTCTTTTCAAGCACTTGCTCGTGAACCCAGATTTCCGCCCCGGTGCGAAGGGCGAGAGCCACCGCATCACTCGGGCGCGCATCTATCTGGACCTCTCGACCGTCAATGTCCAGGGTGATCAGGGCGTAATAGGTATTGTCCCGCAGGTCACAGACCTCGATACGCGGAATTTTGATTCTCAAGTGGTCCAGGATGTTGATCATGAGATCGTGAGTCATGGGGCGGGAGAATTGAATGTTTTCAAGCCTGGTAGCGATAGCCGTGGCCTCAAGCAACCCTATCCAGATGGGCAGGGCCCGGTCTCCGTCTTCTTCCCGCAGGATCATTACCGGGCTATTAGAGACCGGATCAAGAGCTATCGCCTGGACTTTCATCTTGACCTTCATCAAAACCCCCTCAAAAACTTATTGGCTATTTTCCACACGGCCCCTTAAAGAATGCTGTCCGCAATCTTCAATCAAAACACGAACCAGCTTTCCTTTCAAACCGTGAGGGCCGCTAAAATTGACCACGTGGTTGGTCCGGGTGCGCCCCGTCCAGAGGGCCGGATTCCCGGGGCTTTTCCCTTCCACCAGGACTTCCACCACCTTCCCCAGGTAAGATTCGTTTATCTCACGGGTAATACGGTCCTGGAGGGCATGGACCCTGGCCAAACGGCGGGCCTTTTCTTCTTCTGGTACTTTATCCTCAAAGGCGGTGGAACGGGCCAGAGGCCTGTTAGAGTATTTGAAGGAGAAGATCTCATCGAACCGGACTTCCTCAAGGAGGGTCAGTGTCTGCTCAAAGTCTTCTTCCGTCTCCCCGGGGAAGCCCACGATAATGTCGGTGGTAAGGGCTATTTCGGGAGAGATTTCTCTAAGTTTCTTGACCCTGGAAAGATATTCTTCTCGGGTGTAGCGGCGATGCATACGTTTGAGCACGCGGTTGGAACCCGCCTGGACGGGAAGATGTAAATGCTCGCAAAGCTCCGGGACTTCCGCAAAACAACGCATGAGATCTTCATCCAGGTCTTTAGGATGGCTGGTGGTAAAGCGAAGTCGCCAGAGCCCGGGCACAGAAGCAACCTCGCGGAGAAGCTCTGCAAAAGAGGGGAAGCCCTTCTCTTTCCGACCATAAGAATTCACATTTTGCCCGAGAAGGGTGATCTCTCTTACTCCTTGCCTTACCAGGCATTCCACCTCTGCCAGGATGTCTTCTGGAGGGCGGCTTATCTCTCGGCCGCGGGTATAAGGAACCACGCAATAGGTGCAAAAATTATCACAGCCCTGCATAATGGTGACAAAGGCCTTTACAGGACGGTCACCGTTAAGTTCCGGAAGAATTAACGGCTGACGGAAATCCTTGTGAAAGCGAGTATCTACTACCGGGCCTTTCCCACGAGCAATTTTTTCAAGGGCCTCTGGCAGACGGTAAACCGCCTGCGGGCCAAGGACCAGATCCACGTGAGGGAGCCGTTTCAAGAGCTGCTCGCCTTCCTGTTGAGCCACGCAACCGCAAACACCTATGATCACTTCCGGACGAGTTCGTTTCAGGTGCTTAAGACGCCCCACCAGGCCATAGACCTTCTCTTCAGCCTTCTTGCGCACCGAACAGGTGTTGACCAGAATAAGATCCGCCTCTTTTGGTTCCCTGCAGGGGATGTATTCTCCCTTAAGGAGCGCTAACATGCGCTCTGAGTCGTATTCGTTCATCTGGCAGCCAAAAGTTCGGATAAAGACCTTTTTCATCGACCGCTTAGATTTCATCAACCGCTTAGAAGAAGCTTTTTCCAAAATTTTACCAGAAAAGAGCAGCTTCAACAGCGTTGCCGAGCTCCCCTGGCAGGGCTAAACTTCCTCCTTTAAGAGGTAAGGGAGATGTTAGTTGCAGAAATTACCATGCCAGAATTTGAAAAGGGCCTTTCGTTAACACGAACCATAGTCTTACCCTTCGGCTCCGTGGAAGAACACGGGCCCCATCTCCCCCTGGGGACGGACACTTTCCAGATGTATGAGATAGCAAAGCTTGCGGCTCAAAAACGCCCTCTTTTTGTAGCCCCGCCCGTGTTTTACGGCCTTTGTCGGAGCACGAGCGAACACCCGGGCACGGTCTCTATCAGTGGCGATACCCTCAAAAAAATAACCCTCGATCTCTTGCGAGCCTATTACAAACAGGGCCTTCGGAACTTTCTTCTTCTTTCGGGTCATGCTGGCGGCACTCATCTTGCTTACCTTCTGGATGCCGGAGAGCTTTTCATGAAGGAGACCCAGGAGGTCAAACTGGCAGTGGCCTCTATTCTCGATTTGCTCAAATGGGGGGCGCAGGATATTCTGGAGACCCCTGAGGATTCCCACGCCGGCGAGTTTGAAACCTCGCTCATGCTGCATTTTTCTCCGGAGCTGGTGAAGGGGACGGCCGAGGAAGAATATCCCCGGTTTCCAAGGCCTTTCTTGGTTCGAAACAAAAGAAAATTCTGGCCTGGTGGGGTCTGGGGTAATCCCGCCAAGGCCTCGCCTGAAAAAGGAAGGCTTTTTGCGGAAAGGCTTGCCGCCGTAATCGTGCGGCTGGCAGATGAGATCGAAAAATTTGAGGAGGTTTAAGGGATGCGAAAAGTAAGCGCGGTTTTGATAAGCCTTTTCGTCTTGGGATTGGCCCAGGTTTTGGCTGCCAAGCAGAATCTTCCCTGGGATCTTAAGATCCGGGTCTTTAATCGTAGTCAGGATCTTAAGTTTGAAGACTTCAAAGGAAAAGTTCTAATTATCAACTTTTTTGCCACCTACTGCCCGCCGTGTCAGGTAGAGCTCTTAGAGTTCAGTGATCTTTATCGCAAGTTCAACAGCCAGGGGCTGGAGATCATTTCTTTCATGGTGGATCAAGGAGGAGAAAGGATCCTTCCACACCTGATTCACTCCAAGGGGATTAAATATTACGTGGCCATTGCAGACGAGGCCATCCTTTCCGCTTTTGAATGGCCTGATCTCCTTCCTACTACTTTTTTGGTGGATAAAGATGGTCGTATTGTGAAGAAGTTTGTGGGATTCGCCGGCAAAAAGGCCCTGGAAGAGGCCATTATAAACCTTCTAGAGCAGAAAGATTCTCAAACTTAGGGGGTAACCACCACTTTGGGCGGCCCGGCTTCCACCCGGCCTATCCGGGCCGCCTCAAAGACTCCCCGTTTTAAAAGCCCTTCGTAAAAGTGCGAAGCCTTTTTCTGTGGAACGCTTACGAGAAGCCCTCCCGAAGTCTGGGCATCATAAAGGAGCAAAAGCAGGTTTTTATCTACTTGGGGGCTTATTTCTACAACTTTTTCACAGAAGCGGATATTTTCGTAATCCCCTTCAGGGATTATGCCCATCTTTACAAATTCCAGAGCTTCTCTGAGGATAGGAACACTTGAGGCGTAAATGACGAGTCTTGCCTGGCTGGCCTGAGCCATTTCCAGGGCGTGGCCTAAAAGGCCAAAACCGGTGATATCCGTGGCAGCATGTGCTCCTACCTCAAGCATGGTTTCCGCCGCAGCCCTGTTCAGACTGGCCATGACATTAATGGCCCTTTTTTCGACATTTTTGTCCGCAAGACCACCCTTGACAGCCGTGGCAATGACCCCGGTGCCAAGGGGTTTGGTCAAGAAGAGGACATCTCCTGGCCGGGCTCCGGCATTCGTCAGGAAACGTTTCGGATGGACGAGCCCTACCACCGCCAGACCGTATTTGATCTCCGGATCGTCAACACTGTGCCCCCCTGCAAGGACGGCCCCGGCTTCGCGAACTTTCTCCGCCCCTCCCCGCAGAATTTCTTTAAGGAGCTCTGGGGCTTCCTTTTTGGGGAAACACACGATGTTTAAGGCGAGAAGGGGTTTTCCTCCCATGGCGTAAACGTCTGAGAGGGAATTGGCCGCTGCGATTTGACCAAACCAGAAAGGATCGTCTACTATAGGGGTGAAAAAATCAAGCGTAACGATAAGGGCCGTATTTTCGTTTAAACGATAGACAGCAGCGTCAGATGAGGCCTCAAAACCCACTAAGAGGTTTGGATCCTCGATAGGCGGGAGGGATTTTAAAATTTCCGCCAAAACCGATGGCGGTAATTTAGAAGCTCACCCGGCGGCTCGCACTTTGTGGGTCAGTTTGGCAGATGCCATTTTACTCCCGAAATTTTAAGATGTGCCGATATAAAAACTACAGGTTTTAATTATGCTTACAGAACACAAAACTTACCAGAAAAACCCAGACAGAAAAGAGATTTCCGCAATTCCCCTTTTGCGGATTGTAAATCGCCTCTTTTCTTCGTATTACCATTTACCTCTAGATTATTTCCTGGAACAGTTGGTAGCAAATTTTGGCCTTGCCAAGGCCGCAGTTTATTACAATCGGCTTGATTTCCGTTGGCAGCTGGTGGCTTCTTTGGTTTCCCAATACCTGGCAGACGAAGAACCTCCATTCCCTGATATTATCGAATATCAGGAAATCTGGCCTGGGCTTGAGACCAAACTTTCTGAAGGAGAAAAGGTCCTTCTAACTCCCAACGAAATAGAGGCTTTAGGCTTCATTTCGGAGAAGGATCACCACTTTTTGGTTTTCCCTCTTCAGGAGGATAAATGGTGGAATGGAATTCTCTTGCTAGATTTTGGTTTTCGAAGTCCTACCGCGGAAGACCTTGCCCTGCTTGAAGAATTGGCAAACGCTTTGTCTCTGGCGGTCAAACGACAGAAAAGGGAAAGCGAATACCTTGATGTAACAAGGGTTTTTCAGGAGCTCCTGAATAACATTCCCTATATCGTAATGTTGGTTGATCCTTCAGGGCGTCTGTTACTTTCCAATAAAAAGACCTCAGAACTTTTCGGGTTTAAGCGCCGGATCTATCAGGGGCAAAGCTTTGAGCAATTAATGGAACTCCGCCCTCAATTTCGATCTTTATTCCAGAAATTAAAAAAGGTCTGTCAAGAACTTCCTGCCCGTGAAGAGCCTCTTAAAGAAACCATAAAAATAAAGACCAAAACCCAAACCAAATGGTGGGAATTTCTCTTTATTCCTTTCCGATGCGATTCTGAGAAACGAATTTTGATTTTGGGAAGAGACATCACTTCCTTTAAAGTGGCTCAGGAACGTCTCCTTGCTATCCTCGAAAATCTTCCTGTTATGGTTTATATCGTCCATCCCGAAGGCCAGAAAATTCTTTATGGAAACACCAAATTTAAGAGTTATTTCGGGGAAGGGGTGGTAAACCAAAGCCCTTGCTATCGGGTCCTTTTCGAGTGCGAGAATCCTTGTAAATTCTGCCATCTTACCTCACCTGCTATGGATCTCCACCAGGAAAAGGAAATATTTGACACCAAAAGGGGACGCTGGCTGAAAATATACGAAACTTACATACCCTGGCTAGATAAAGATCTGGTTCACTTGGGGATGGTTCAAGATATTACAGAATTTAAGCAGCAGGAAGAAGAGCTTATCCGGTCCCAAAAGATGGAAGTTTTGGGCAAAATGACCGGAAACATTGCCCATGAATTTAATAACATTTTGGCCATCATTAGTGGATATTTGGATCTTTTCAGGGTTCGAACAGAAGGTGATGAAAAACTAAAGAAGTATATAGATCAAATCCAGCATGCTATTGAGGCCGGAACAAAATTAATTAAACAGCTTTTAATCCTTTCCCGCGGGAAGGCCGAAGATAAAGAACAAATAAGCGATTTAAACCAGGTTATCAGAGAACAACAGGAACTAATTCGTAAGCTCCTCGGGGAAAAGATCGAACTTGAGATCGCGTTATGTTCCGAGTCCTTACCGATAAGACTTTCTTACGAAGAACTCCAGCTCTTGCTTACCAATTTGGTTTTGAATGCTCGCGATGCCATGCCTCATGGGGGTACTCTCTCTCTCGAGACCAAGGTGGTTGAGACTTCTCGTGGGCGAGCGGCGGTTTTAAGGGTTAGAGATACGGGTTGTGGAATTCCAAAAGAAGATCTTGCACACATTTTTGAGCCGTTTTACAGTAGCAAAGCTCCTGGAGAAGGTACGGGCCTCGGGCTTAACGTGGTGCTTTCTCTAGTAAGGAGGTGTGGCGGAGAAATAAAAGTCGAGAGCGAACCGGGAAAAGGCACGATCTTTGAAATAATTCTACCTTTAGAGACAGAAAAAATTATCACCACCGGAGAGAAAGATTTTGTATATCCGCCTGACAAAAAG
>JALSPN010000168.1 GCA_026985945.1 Thermodesulfobacteriales bacterium | reverse complement strand
GTAAAAAGTTATTTTCATAGGCCACTCCCTCGTGTAAAGTTCTTTTATTAATCTTACTACCTTTTTGGAATGGAGAGTCAACCAGAGTTTTGGCGAAAAGCTGGCCGGGATGACTATTCTTTTATCTTGAAAGCCAGCAAAGAATTTCAGGCCTTTGGCCCTTATACAGAAATAATTGCCGGCTGGCTCAAAGATCCGTGGGTGGAGACCTGGGTTTACGGAGAAAAGGCAGGTTTTATCATGCTGGGCCCCTTTTTCCCACCTTATTTTCGATCTTATATCGATGTGATGGCTATTTACGTTTCCCCGGAAAGGCGCCGAAAAGGAGTAGGTAGCAAAATGTTACACCTCGCAGAAGAAAGGGCCCGGAAGAAGGGCTATCAGTTTTTGAGGGCTCATGTAGGGTGTGAAAACCTTTCTGCTCTCAGGCTCTTTCAAAAGGCAGGCTTTGAGATTAAAAAGAAGATCGAAAATTATTATCCCTCTGGTCTTTCGGCCTTTGAATTACAGAAAAAAATAAAAACTTCAAGGTGATGATATGAAACCCAAAAAGATCGTCCTCAAAAAGAAAACTAAAAAGCCTGAAGAACCGGTAAATCTTTTTGAAAAGCTCAAGGGGCAAAAGGTGGTGGTCCAGTCTCGGGCTGGTACTCGCTACGAGGGAGAATTTGAAGCTTACAAGGACGGTTTTTTCTGGCTTAAAGGTGCGGAAATAATAGGCAAGGAGTTTCGAGTCCGAACGGAGCTCGTGGCTATCGACCGCGGCCAGACGGCTCATCTCCATCTTTTCCCCACCGCGGTCGAAAGGATCTCTTCGGGGGAGGATTAGCCCTTCTTTTTCTTTTTGCCTCGCTCATCCAGCGAGCAGGTGGGAGACATTCAGGTGGGCACCCCTAATTTGGGAAGGATGAGCCGGTTGATAAGGATCCAGCCTACTACTACCAGAACGATGGCGACAATATCACCCATTTTGAGCCTCCTTTTCAATGAATTCGAGGGCCTTTCTGAGGCGTTTGAGGACGGTTTCGCGCCCCAGGATGTCCATGATTTCAAAAAGCCCCGGGCTTACCGTCCGCCCGGTGAGGGCCACTCTTACCGGTTGAGCCAGGTGTTTCAGCTTGAGCTGAAATTCTTCGGCAAGCCCCCGGAAAAGGCTCTCAAGGGCCTTTTCCTCAAAAGAGGGTAGGGCCTCCAGGCGTTTGATTAACTCCGCGAGCGCCGGAGCGATTTGGGGAGTAAGAAATTTCCGGGCCGCCTTTTCTTCGTAGGTTACTTCGGGAACAAAATAAAAAAGCATCATTTCTGCCATTTCCTTTAAGGTGCGGGCCCGGGGCTTGACACTTTCAACCGCCTTCAAAAACCTGGGATCCTGGGCATCGGGAGGAGTAATACCCA
Source organism: Thermodesulfobacteriales bacterium (assembly GCA_026985945.1). Classification (GTDB taxonomy): domain Bacteria; phylum Desulfobacterota; class Thermodesulfobacteria; order Thermodesulfobacteriales; family Thermodesulfatatoraceae; genus Thermodesulfatator. Next base: position 995 of record JALSPN010000168.1, on the reverse strand, counting down.
GCTTTTCAAGAAAGGGCCTTACCATTTCCGCCAGCCTGGCCGTATCTTCCTGGCGAATGTAATGGGCGTTTAAGGCCAGGAGTTTGTCAGGGTCAAAGCGGGCCGGAGACTTGGAAACCCGGGAGAGGTCAAATTTTTCTATCATCTCCTCGAGAGAAAAGATTTCCTGGTCTCCGTAAGACCAGCCCAGACGGACGAGATAATTCCGCATGGCCTGGGGGAGATAGCCTTCGTCCCGATAGGCCAGGATGGAAAGTGCCCCGTGGCGTTTAGAAAGCCTTGTGCCATCAGGCCCAAGGATCATGGGAACATGGGCATAATGCGGGGGGGGTGCTCCTAAAGCTTCAAAAAGGAGGATTTGTTTGGGGGTATTTGAGAGGTGATCGTCCCCCCTTATGACATGGGTGATTCCCATGGTGAGGTCGTCAACCACAACGGCGAACTGATAGGTGGGAGTGCCATCAGGACGCAGGAGGACAAAATCATCTAGTTCCTGATGATCAAAGGCTACGGGCCCCCGGATGAGATCTTCCACCACGGTGGTCCCCACCTGAGGGCACTTGAAACGCAGCACCCTTCCCGGGCCGGGGCCAAGCCCCTTTTGCCGACAGGTGCCGTCATATTTGGGTTTTCGTCCCTCTGCCAGGGCCTGTTTTCTCTTTTTTTCCAGAAGCTCAGGCGGGCATTCACAATAGTAGGCCTTTCCTTCTTCAAAGAGCTTCTGGGCGTAAGAGGCGTAGATTTCAAGCCTTTCAGTCTGAAAATAGGGGCCCTCATCCCAGAAAAGTTCGAGCCACTCCAGGGCCTCTTTGATAGAGTCCACGAATTCTTTGCGGGATCTTTCACGATCCGTGTCTTCAAAACGCAGAAGAAAGATCCCTTCGTGGTGTCGTGCAAAAAGCCAGTTAAAAAGGGCCGTGCGGGCCCCTCCCAGGTGTAAATGCCCTGTCGGGCTGGGAGGAAAACGGGTCTTGATCTTGCTCATGACTTCCCCT
>JALSPN010000167.1 GCA_026985945.1 Thermodesulfobacteriales bacterium | reverse complement strand
GCGCCCTTTCAAAGATCTTGATCTCACCGTCCCAGGCGGAGCCCGTAAGCTTGCCCGCCAGATCGCCCAGAAATTTGCGGCTCACCTGGTAGCCCTTGACGAAAAAGAAGAGGTTTTCCGGGTGGTGATAGGAGACTTTTTCCTGGATTTTTCAAGATTTCGGAAAGAGACCCGGAGCATCGTTGAAGACCTCAAAGAAAGGGACTTCACCATTAACGCCCTGGCCCTCCCCCTCAAAGACTTTCTGGATCTCCCTCCTCAAAAATGGTCCCTTATCGACCCCCTAGGGGGGCAGAAAGACCTTGAGCGCCGGCTGGTAAAGGCCATCGGAAGGGAAAACCTCCTTGACGACCCCCTGAGAATGCTTCGGGGATATCGCCTGGCAGCCGAACTTTCCTTCTCTCTTGAGGCCCGGACCAGGGGCTGGGTGCAGGAGCTTGCCTTTGAAATCCAGAAGGTCTCTCCTGAAAGGATCGTAAGTGAGCTAAAGGCCCTCCTGGCAGTAAAAGCCGGAAGGATCATCTCCCTCATGGCAGAGGATGAAATCCTTTTTGCCATTTTCCCGGAGCTTGAAAGGGCCAGAGGAGTGGCCCAGCCAAGCTTTCACCACCTGGACGTCCTGGGCCATCTCCTGTTAAGCCTTGAGATGGAAGATCTGGTGATCGAAGATCCCGGGCGTTACTTTGGCCGGTGGGAAGAGGGAAATCCCTTCTCTTCTATCTCCTTTGATCCTGAAAAACAAATAATCCTGAGGCTTGCAGCCCTCTTTCACGACATAGGGAAACCGGAGACCTTTGCCATCAGACACCGCATCACCTTTTACGAACATGACCGCGTAGGCGCGCAAATCTTCGTTAAACTGGCCGAAAGATTGAGATTTCCTAAAAAATTGGCCCGAGAAACCGCCCATCTTATCAGACATCACATGAGGCCCTTTCATCTTTTGGGGGAGTATCGTAAGGGCCGGCTCACCAAAAGGGCCATGAGGCGCCTCATAAAAGATGTTCCCCGCTATGAGATGCTCTTTATGGTGGCCATGGCCGACAGCCTGGCCTCTGCAGGCCCAGACAAAGAGCCAGGTCTTGAAAGAGAGCTTGCAGACCTCTTCCGGGAAATACACCGTTTCTATCGTGAAACTCTTGTAGTTCAGGAAAAAGAACGCCTTGTTACCGGAAGAGACCTCATTGATCTCTTCGGCCTGGAACCAGGCCCCCTCTTTCGGGAACTTCTTGAGGCCGTAGAAGAGGCCCGGGCCGAAGGGAAATTAAAGACCCGAGAAGAGGCCCTGCAATTTCTCTCCTCTCTGATCAGCAAACGCTTCCAGCAGGGCTGAAAATCTACGATTTTCAGAGTTTGTGCCATTTTTTAAATTTTTGTAACACAAAATCCTTTCTCAAACATCTTATTGAAGATTGAACGGCCTTACGATTTCTGAAATAGTGCCACAAAAAACAAAAAGGTGGCAAAAATGTGTTTCTTCTTTTTCCTTTTATTAATGTCTCTTCTGGTAACGGAAGAGGTTATCTGGGCCGGAGAAGTTAAGCTCCCTGCCCTCGTGGTCACCGCTACCAGAACTCCCCACACTTTGGAGGATGTTCCCCTGGAAACGGTAGTTATCGACCGGAAAGAGATAGAGAGCCGCAATTCTCTTTCGGTAAGCGAGCTTTTGCGTTACGTGCCGGGATTTTTCGTAAGGGCCGAAAATTTGCCCGGGGTTTCTGCCTGGCGGACCCGCCTGCGGGGGTTTGATCTCAACAGCGGTTATGCCCTCATTCTGGTGGACGGGCAGCGGGTAAGGGGTGGTGGTATGGGAGAATACGGATGGGGGCTAAACCAGATTCCCCCATCCCTCATCGAAAAGATAGAGATCGTAAAAGGGCCGGGTTCGGTCCTTTACGGAAGTGATGCTGTAACCGGGGTCATTAACATCATCACCCGCAGGATTCCCGAAAAACCGTTTCTGGAGGGGCTTCTGAGGGGTGGCTCTCATGACACCGCCATGTTTGATCTTACCGGAGGCAGCGCCCTCGGGAAGCATGCGGGTCTTTTGCTTGCGATTGATCACGAAGAAACAGACCGACGCAAATACGGGGGGCCGGGCGATCACTATGAAAGGGACCACTTTTTCGGCAAATTAAGCCTTAAGCTCTCTGACAACCTGGATCTCCTTTTAAGCCTTAAAGGAGAGGACCGGGATCGAAACTTTGCCGACGAAGAGAAAATAAGGATTGCGCCACGCCTTTCTTACCAGGCAGGTAAGGGCCAGATAGACCTTTCGGGATACTACTACCGCTGGGATTTTCACCACTTCACCCCCGGATACACGGAAAGAAAAGGAAAAATGTATTACCGCCAGGCGGAAATCAAGATCTCCTTTCCCCTTGGCCCCCAGCTTTTT
>JALSPN010000166.1 GCA_026985945.1 Thermodesulfobacteriales bacterium | reverse complement strand
GAGGGCCCTTTCTGCGAGAGCCACCGAACGAAAGTGATCTCCAGAACGATCTCCGGTGGTTTTGGGGGCCATGTCACTCAAAACAGCGTCAAAAAATTCGACACCGGTCTTCTGACGGATCTCTTCAGGTTCCAACTCGAAAATATCCCCTGGCAGGAAGAGGAAACGGGGATGTGAGATCTTAACGGGATTAATATCAATCCCCACCACCAGCCCCTTTTTCCCGACCCGTTCCAGGGCGTATTTACTCCAGGAACCAGGAGCAGCCCCCAGATCTAAGACGGCTTGCCCGGGCTTTAAAAGGCGGTATTTTTGATCTGCTTCTTTGAGTTTATAAACGGAACGGGCCGGATACTTCTCTTCTCTGGCCCGTTTAGCATAATAATCGCGGGGTTTGTAAGCCATGCCATAAACCTAAAGCCTCGGATTCTCAAAAGCAAGGAGAATATCCGGAATGCATTGCAGCCTCAGGAAACAAACAAAAGCTTCTTCCACGCCGCTCCTTAAAGTAGAAAACCTTCACAAAAGTTTCCGGGGGCTTAAGGCCTTAAAAGGGGTCTCATTTGAGCTTTATCGCGGAGAAATACTTGGTCTTATCGGACCCAACGGGGCGGGAAAAACCACCATTATCAACCTGATTACGGGTTTTTTAAGGCCTGAGGAAGGAGCTATCTGGTTTGAGGGAGAAGAAATTACGGGTCTTGACCCGGAAGAAATTGCTAAAAAAGGTATTTTAAGGACCTTTCAACACGTCCAGATCTTCTCCGGGCTTTCGGTGCTTGAAAATGTCCTGCTGGGGCTTACGCGTAAGACGGAAAGAAAGATATGGCATGATCTTTTAAACACCTCTCTTCAGAAGCGAGAAGAAAGCTCTTTTTACGAAAGGGCAGAAGCCATTTTGGCCTATTTTGGCCTCAAAAAATGGGCCTCCCTGCCGGCGGAGTCTCTTCCTTACGGGGAGCAGCGGCGTGTGGTTCTGGCCCGAGCGGTAATCTCAAACCCTGACCTCCTCCTTCTTGACGAGCCTGCAGCAGGGCTTTCTCCGCAGGAAGGAAAGGAGCTGGTCTCCCTCCTCAAAAACCTGAAAGAAAAGGGGTTTAGCATCCTTCTGGTGGATCACGATGTCGAACTTGTGCTTGAGGTTTGCGATCGGGTAATAGTGCTGGCTTTTGGAGAATTGATAGCCGAGGGGCCTCCTTCTCTAATCCGCAAAGACCCCCGGGTGCTTGAAGCTTACTTGGGGGAAGAAAATGCTTGAGATCAGGGATCTTCGGGTTTCATACGATCATATCGAGGCCTTAAGGGGTGTTTCTCTGGAGGTAAAAAAGGGGGAATTTCTCGTCTTTTTAGGGCGAAACGGGGCCGGAAAAAGCTCTTTTCTCCTGGCCCTAATGGGGCTCATCTCTCCGGCAGGGGGAAAGATCCTTTTTGAGGGAGAAGATTTAAGCTTTCTTCGGCCCTGGCAAAGGGTAAGGAAGGGGCTCGCCCTGGTTCCGGAAGGCCGCAAAATCTTTGCCCCTTTAAGTGTAAGAGAAAACCTCGAGCTGGGAGCCTTTGTGAGGTGCAACAGCGTCAAGAAGCAGCTTGAGAAGGTCCTGGAGATCTTTCCGGTCCTTAAAGAGAAACTTCCTCTGCCTGCCGGAGCCCTTTCGGGAGGGGAGCAGCAGATGCTGGCCCTGGCCAGGGCCCTTATGAGCGACCCCCGTCTTCTCCTCCTCGATGAACCTTCTATGGGGCTTGCCCCCAAAGTGGTGGGAGAAATTTACCGCGTTCTCGAAAATCTTAAGGGAAGGCTTACTGTTCTTCTGGTAGAACAAAATGTCAACCGGGCCCTTTCCCTGGCAGACCGGGTCTTTTTACTGGAAAGTGGGAGACTGGTCGCTTCCTGGCCACGGGAGGAGATAGATTATCAGGTGCTGGAAGCGGCTTATTTGGGGGAAAAGTGACGATGATGATCACGGCCGAGGTAAAAGTTGAGCCAGGAAGAGGTGCCGGTGAGATTCCAGTCTCGAGGGGGAAGAAAGCCTTTTTGGAGATCTTTTTCTCTTCCCACCGCCTTTAAACGTTCGTAAACCCGGACGTAAAGGCACCTTTTTTCCGGATAGACCTCACAATAACCGTCCTGACTCCCCCCGCAGGGCCCATTAAGGAGCCCCTTGGCACACTGACTTTGAGGGCATAAAAAAGCCATCTCCCCCAGGGTGCAATCTCCACAACGCTGACAATCAAAGAGAAATTCTTTTAGAAGATATTCCAGCCTGGTGAAAAATTTTTCAAAACGAGACCCTGCGATCCTGCGGGCCAACCTGAAGGCGTAAGGATAAAGATATTTTCCGGGTTCAAAAAAGAGTTCGTGCACAAAGGCGTTGACGAGAAAAGAAAAGGGAGCCCGTGAAGCGTTGGCCCGTTCGTTTCTTTCTTCCAGATTGAGTCCTGTTTCAGGATCTTTACGGAAGAGGTAAAAGGTGTCTTCAGGAGAGTCCAGAAATTCGGGGATCAATTCCTGCCAGCGGGGGAAAAGTTCTTCTGCCAGTTCCAGGATAGAAACAATATCCCGATAAACGGGCTTGGCTCCGCAGAGGTGGACCCCCTTGTATCCCATCCCCCGAAGGATGGCAATGAGTTTAGCAGCGCGAATAAAGGCTGCCCGGGGGCCTAATTTTTCTTCTTCCTCCTCCACACGGGCCAGAAAGCGCCGACTTATCCTTACCCCGGGGACCGCCCCCCGGTAGATCACCCGGGCCAGACGGCGATCCATCACCAGCACGCTTCCAAGGAGAGGGACTTTCAGGCCCTCTTGCTTCATATAGAGGAGGAGTTCGTGAAATTTCCGGGCATCAAAACCCACCTGGGTTATTACAAAATGGGCTCCAGCCGCGATTTTGCGGTGGAGTTTGTAATACTGGGGCAAGAGTTCTGCCTCGTAACGCTTGAAGGGAGAAACCACACAACCCTTGAAAAAGGGCATGGGAGGAAGCTTTACTCCGCCACCTGGGGCCTCCTCCGGGAGGGCAAAACCCTTTTCCATGGCGGTAATCAAAGAGAGGAGGTGAACCGCATCAAGGTCAAAGACCGGTTTGGCCTTTCCCATGAAACCGTAACGGGGGTAATCGCCGGTAATAATGAGGAGATTGTGTAGTCCTTCCCGATCCCGGGCAAAGAGGGTGCTTTCTATCTGGTTGCGATTTTTGTCTTTACAGGAGAAGTGGAGAATGGGATCAAGGCCAGCGGCCTTGATTTCGCGACCAAGGACCTCGGGAGAAAGAGCCGGGTGTCCGCCGGCATTTTCTGTAATGGAAACTCCGTGGAGGAGATTGTCCCGGGAGGCCTCTTCCACAAAACGAATGATCTTTCGAAATTCGCGCAATCTCGTAGAACGGCCGGGGACCAGCTCGTAAGTAATCGTAAAAAGCCCTGGTTTTTTGATACTTTCTTGGAAAGAAGGCCGCTCAGACATTTAATTTTCCCCTGCGAGACCAAGGCTTTTGAGTTTGCGGTGAAGATAGCTCCTTTCAAGGCCAATAGCTTCCGCCGTCTGGGAGATATTGCCTCCGTGCTTGGCAAGCTTGCGACGCAAAAACTCCCTTTCGAAGAGGGCTCGTGCCTGCTTGAAATTCTCACATTTAAACCAGGGCTCCTCTTCTCCCTGTGGGGGATCAACCGAAGAAAGAATTTCCGGTGGCAGGTCTTCAACTTCGATAGTCTCTCCCTGGCTCATGATTACCAGGCGTTCTATAAGATTGCGAAGCTCGCGCACGTTCCCTGGAAAAGGATAACGACAGAGGACCTCAAGGACCCCTGAGGAGATTCGTTTACGGCCAAGTCCTGAATGGCGGGCAAATTCTTCCAAAAATTCTTCCACCAGAAGAGGAATGTCCTCAGGACGCTCTCTGAGCGGCGGGATTCTTATGGGAACGACGTTGAGGCGGAAATAAAGGTCCTCCCGGAAACGGCCGGCTTCTATTTCCCGGCGAAGATCTTTGTTGGTGGCGGCCACGACCCGCACGTCAACCTGGATGGTCCTGGTCCCCCCGACTCGTTCAAAACATTTTTCCTGAAGCACCCGCAGGACCTTGGCCTGCGCGGAAAGACTCATGTCTCCGATTTCGTCAAGAAAAATGGTTCCTCCGTGGGCAAGATCAAATTTCCCCTTTTTACTGGTGCTGGCTCCGGTAAAGGCCCCGCGCTCGTAACCAAACAACTCGCTTTCGATGAGATCATCCGGAATAGCCGCACAATTTACCGCCACAAAAGGCCCCTGAGCCCGGCGAGAAAGGTTATGTAACATGCGGGCCGCTACTTCTTTGCCCACTCCGGACTCCCCCGTGATAAGGACGGTGGCCTCGGTGGCTGCGACTTTCATGATCTCATTGCGCACCCTTTCGATCAGAGAACTCCTGCCAGTAAGCCCCCTGCCTGTAAAACGGGCCTTGAGACGGATATTTTCCTCCTCCAGGGCCCGAAATCGTAAGGCATTGGCTACCGTTACCACCACCCGATCGTAAGAAAGGGGTTTTTCGAGAAAATCAAAGGCTCCGAGTTTAATGGCTTGAACCGCCATCTCCACTGTCCCGTGGCCGGAGATGACAATTACAGGCAGAGTCGGATTTTCTTTGCGAAGGCGTTTGAGGAAAACAAGGCCGTCTTCATCCGGAAGCCAGACGTCGAGGATGAGAAGATCTGGGCTTTCCGTCTCAAGTTTTTGGGCTCCGGCCCGCGCCGTCGTAGCTACCGCTACCTGATAACCCTCATCTTCCAGAATATCAGAGATACTCTGGAGGATACTCTCTTCGTCATCGATTATTAACACTTTGGCACTCATCTTCCCTGCGGAAGTTCGATCACAAATTTGGCCCCCTGAGGGACGTTCTCCTCCACCCAGATACGCCCTCCGTGCTCACGGATAATGGAATTTACGATGGCAAGCCCTAAACCACTTCCTCCATGACCAGAGAAATAGGGTTCGAAAAGGCGGTCTTTGATGGCAGGATCTACCCCTGCCCCGGTATCCGCCACCTCCAGACGCAGGTGGCCATTTTGTTGAAAAAGGCAAACTTTTATCTCCCCTCCTTCTGGCATCGCCCGGATGGCATTGTCAAAAAGATTCAAAAAAACCCGTTTCATCTGTTCGCGATCAAAGATGGCCCGGCTATCCCCTTTCTTTTCCAGAGAGAACTTTATGTCAGGATGCCCCTCCTGGTAAAGGTCTATCACCTCCCGGATGGTCTGAAAGAGATCCCCTTCTTCGGGTTTAAGGGAGGGTAATCTGGCAAAGGCAGAAAATTCGTTTACCAGATGTTTGAGTTCCTCAACCTGTTTTTCGATTGTAGTAGTGCAGCGGTCAAGGATCTCCCGGTTTTTGGGATCCAGCAGATCATAGAGGCGCCGGCGCAACCTCTGGGCAGAAAGCTGAATGGGGGTGAGCGGGTTTTTGACCTCGTGGGCGATGCGGCGGGCCACCTCCCTCCAAGCGGCCAGACGCTGAATACGCTCCTTTTCGGTTATGTCTTCCAGCAGACACAGAAAACCGAGCTTTTCTCCCTCTTCGGTTTCAAGCTGCGTAATGGTGACAGCCAGAATAAGAACCTGATCCTTGATTTTTACCCGCACCGGCTGCTGGATAATCTTTTGAGGTTGACTGCGAGCAGCCTCTAAAAGCTCCTGAGCCACCTCCTGATACTCCGCAGGTAACACTTCGTAAATCTTGCGTCCTAAAAGCCTGGAAGGATGGGCCCCAAAAAGTTTGGCTGCCGATCTGTTGAGAAGAGTGAGGCGTTCTTCCGTATCAAGGGCCACCACCGCCGCCGTGATATTTGAAAGAACCGTCTCAAGATAGGAAGTCCGCCGGCGGAGTTCCTGGTTGGCCCGGTGAAGAGCAGCAGTGGTTTCCTCTACCTTGGAACGATATTCCTTGAGCTCAGCCGTCATCCGGCGAAAAGCCCTCACAAGCTCTCCCACTTCATCTTCGCTTTCGGGGGGGAGTTCTACGTCAAAGTTTCCACTGGCAATCTCACTGGTGGCCTGGGCCAGGGTATGGACCGGCTCTGTGAGTCTTTTTGCAAACCGAAGCCCGAACCAGATAGCCACAAAAATGGTTAGAAGAGTTACCAGAAGGAGCATAAGAAGAAGAGAAGACTTGAGAGGGGCCTTGAAAAATTTTAGCTGTTGATAGGTTTCCACCCCTTTGCCGATTTCACTGATGAGCTTTTCAATCCCGGGATCAAGGAAAGTGCCGGTGGCTACCGCTACGGGCTGGCCACGATAACGGGCCGGAATAAAGACCCGCAAAAGGACCTTCCCTTTAAGTTTGCTTATTTCACTGACGGCTTCTCCCTCTTCGAGGACCTTTTTAAGAAGAGAAGGAGGGACTCCCAGGCGAATAGAAGGTTTGGTCTTGTAGGCCCCTTTTAAAAGACGACCTGAGGCCCCGTAAACCTCAAGGCTATCTAACTCAAGACGTTTGCGCCACTCCTTGAGCCGTTTGGAGCGAAGTTTCCTGGTCTTTTTGAGATAGCGCTTGATGAATTCGTCAGCCTTACCAGTAAGCTCCCTTTCTTTTTCCTGATAGATGGACTGGGCCTCCAGAAGGGCCTCCTGAAGACTGCGATCAAGATTGCTGCTAAACCAGAACTCCAGGCTGGTATCTATGAATTTGAGAGAGACCAGAAAGAGAAAGACCGTGGGCACCAAAGCCAGAAAAAGGAAGGCTACGGCGATGCGAGTGCGCAATTTTTCGGCAAATTTGCCTTTAGGAGAGTCCAGAAAAATTTTCAAGAGGTTCCGGATCACCAGATAAGCCACTACGAGGAGCAAGATGGCGTTGAGATGCAGGAGGGCGTAGGCCAAAAGATTGGCCTCCCCGGCAGGGATTTCCTTAAAGGCCTTTATTTCAACGAAAATAAGGACACCCAGCAGGAGAAGGGCCAGAAAAATTACGAAGATTTCCCGCTTTCGTTTACGTCTTTCCGCAATTTCAGGGGTAAGGGCCATGAATGGTCTTTAATCCGGCAATTTAAAACGGATGCGAGCCCAGTCAGATTCTATTTTACCGCCCCGGAAGAGAAAACGTAAGACTCGAGAGGCCAGACCGGGACTTACCTTTTGATAGATCACCACCCGCACTTTGAGACGATAAGATTTTCCTCTTTGAAGGGTATTCAAGGGCAGAAGGGGGAGAGACTTGACATTTCCTGCCAGCGCCAGGGCCTCTTCCAGCGAAGGAACATTTCGCGGGGGATAAGGAAGACCCACAAAATAAACCTGATAGAGGTTTTTAACGGCGTTGTAATAGACTTCCCGCACCACCTCATGCCGCAAAATAGTCTTATCTCCCCGGAAGCGACGGATTCTTTCAAGCTCGATATAAAAACGGATTTCAAAGGGAACTCCGTGATGAAGGGCCTCATCAAGCTTCTGCACTGGTATGTCTTCCAGCTGCCAGGAACAGACCAGATACCCCTGCTGAGTGCCCAGCACAAGATTGTGTATTTCCAAAGCCAGGGCCTCTCGAACAAAAAGCCCCAGAAAAAGAAGAAAAAACAGGAGGATTTTCCGGGCTTTACCAGTATTCTTTGACAATGACTTCCTCTATGGGTTTGCGAGATGAACGTTGATCCCGGCGTTTGGGATATCCCAGGGCCACTACAGCCATAAGATCAAGATTTTCGGGCAAAGAGAGAGTCTCCCGCACCAGTTCGGCATTTTTCAAAATCTCTCCCAGCCATACGGCCCCAAGCCCCAGAGCATGAGCTGCAAGGAGCATGTTCTGGATACAGGCTCCCATGGCCTGATGGTCTTTCACCTCGTGATACATGGCGTCCTTATCAACGAAAACCGCAATTACCAGTGGAGCCCGGCGAATAATCTCTCCATAACGGGTAAGCCGGGCCAGAGACTCCCGCTTTTCAGCATCCCGCACGATGACAAAACGCCAGGGCTGATTGTTGAGCCCGGAGGGGGCCCAGGTCCCGGCCCGGATGATTTCGTAAACAAGTTCTCTGGGTATTTGTTCCGGCGCGTAATCCCTGACACTTCGACGACTATAGATGGCCTCAAGGACGGGATTCGGGTGCCTTGGTCTTTCCATCTTCCTTCTCAAAAGCCTCCTTTTGTGCCAGGATCTTCTGCCTTATTTCCTCAAGAAGCTGAGGATCGTCAAGATAGCTGAGCCTTCCGGGAAGACCTTTCAGCCTGGCAGCCAGCCCTACTGAAAGTATGCCCACATTGATGGCATCCATTACCGCCCGGTCGTCATAGATGGCCCCTTTGGCCTTGCGAGAATAGGCATGTGCCCACGGTGGCACCATCGCCCCCATGGCATTAAGAGTGGTGAGAAGATAGGCACCTGCCAGGGTAAGGCCGGCATCAGCCCCCACGGTTATGATACCTACCACTTTCCCTTCCATGTAAGAAGGCTCACCATAAGCCACCATGTTTTCAAGACAGGTCATCCGATCGATGAGGTTTTTGAGAAGCCCTGAAGGGGCATACCAGTAAACAGGTGTCCCAAAAATGAGCACCTGGGCTTCGTTAATTTCCAGGAGGAGTTCCTTTCCGTAATCTTCAAATATACAGGGGAAGCGACAATGGGGTTCTTCATCCTGAATACAGCCCTGACAGGGCTTTATTTCGCCCTGGTAAACGCTTAGAAGTTTGGTTTGAGCCCCTTCCCTTTGCGCCGCTTCAAGGGCGCAGCGCAGGAGCATCCCACTGCCGCCGAAAGGATGAGGAGACCCCAGAATCCCCAGCACTTTAAGAGACATCTTTTTCGAGAACCTCCAGCCAGAATTTGGGCAGAGCAAAGGAAGCCCGATGAACCTGGTGATCGTAATATTTGGTGTTTGGAAAATCCTTCCTCTGGGGTTCAAGGGGGCTTATCCCCGGGGCACGCAGGATGTAAGCATTGTCCCCCCCGAAAGAAGGAATATCCGCCCGGTAACAGTAAACTTCTTCCCTGCCATAGACTTCGACAAAGGTGCGGTAGGTCCACTCCAGGACATTTTTCATGGTGAAGGGAGTAGCGGCCTGCTGGACGATAAGGCCTTTGGGAGCAAGCCGCTTCAGGAGACGATGAAAGGCGGTACTGAAAAGACCATGAGAAAGCTCAATGGTATTTCCTTCCGGGGCCACGTCGGGATCGGTAGAATCGATGATGACCAGGTCAAAAACTTCACCCTTCTCTACCAGCTCTTCTACTAATTTGCAGGCATCTGTGATGAAGAGTTTGAGGCGAGGATCTTCTTCGGGCGGAAGCAGTTCTGGAAAATATTCTTTTATTACTTTGGGCACCCTGGGATCTATGTCAGCAATGATTACTTCTTCGATATCAGGGTATTTGAGGAGCTCGCGGGCCGCACCAAAATCACCCCCACCGCAGATGAGGACCTTTTTGATCTCTCCTTCCGGACGAGATTGCACCGGGACATGAACCAGGGCTTCATGATAGATGAATTCGTCACGGGTGGTGAACTGAAGGGTTCCATTTAAAAAGAGGATTCGCCCCCAAAAAACATGATCCATGATGTAAAGCGTCTGGGGGCCTCCTTCCGAATAAATGATATTTCCGTGATAGACATAGAAAAAATCCCGCTGCACAGGCTCCCCCAGGATCAAACGAATCCCCTTACCTTCGGTGGGCAAAGAATCTTCCATAATCGCCATCTCAGGTCCTCCTTAAACTTCTAAGGAAGAATAGCCCATGCACGGCAGACAGAAAAGTTTTTTGTGCCCTGGAAAGTGTAATTCTAAGCAAAGAGGATAAGCCTTCGTTCCTTTTCTTGACATCTTAGGGCTCAAAGGGCTAATTTACATAAGATTTAAGAAATATGTATGAGGCCTTTGAACTTTCAGAACGCTACCGAAAGGTCCTTGCCATTGTAGTGGAAGATTACATTCGTCACGCAGAGCCGGTAGGCTCTCGGACGGTATCAAAGCGTCTTAAGCCCCCTCTTTCCCCGGCTACCATTC
>JALSPN010000165.1 GCA_026985945.1 Thermodesulfobacteriales bacterium | reverse complement strand
AGGAAGACCACTTTACCCTTTGTGTTTCTTCTCAGGTAGGTTGTGCTATGGGCTGTGCCTTCTGCCTTACTGCGAGGATGGGATTTCGGCGTCATCTTGCCCCTTACGAGATTTTGGCCCAGGTCTTGAGGGCCGAGGAGATACTTGAAAAAGAGGGCCTTCTTGAGGTAAAGCCTCTGCGCAATCTGGTCTTCATGGGGATGGGAGAACCCCTGGCTAATTATGAGAATGTCCTTCGGGCCCTGAAGGTTCTCCTGCATCCTTACGGATTTAATTTTTCCAAGAGACGGGTCACAGTCTCCACCGTGGGGATTATTCCCAAAATGGAACAACTGGCCCGGGACCTTACGGTAAGACTTGCCATCTCTCTTCACGCCGCTGACCACGAAATCCGCTCCCGCCTTATGCCGATTAATAAGCGTTATCCCCTCTCGGATCTCATAGCAGCCTGCAGGCGTTATCCCCTGCCTAGAGGCTGGCGTATAACTTTTGAATACGTCATGCTAAAGGGAGTAAACGATTCCCTAAAAGATGCCCGAAAGCTTGCCTCCCTCCTCCGTGGTATTCCTTCCAAGATCAATCTCATACCCTTTAACGAACATCCTCTTATACCCTTTGAATGCCCTGAGGAGGAAAAGATCCTGCGTTTTCAGGGGGTCCTTTTAGAGGCCGGCTACGTGGCCACTATTAGAAAGAGCCGCGGGCGGGATATTTCTGCGGCTTGTGGTCAATTGGCGACTAAACTGGCGGCCTGATGAAGGAGTTTGTAACCGTTATAGGAGGAGGGTTAGCGGGGTCGGAGGCCTCTTGGCAATTGGCGTGTCGAGGGGTGCCGGTAAGGCTTTACGAAATGCGCCCCCGAAAACTCACCCCGGCCCACAAAACGGGCAAACTCGCCGAACTGGTGTGTTCTAACTCTCTTCGTTCCAGAGAAATAACAAGTGCCGTGGGGCTCCTTAAGGAAGAAATGCGTCGTCTCTTTTCTTTGATTATGGAGGCAGCCCTTAAAAGCGAAGTCCCCGCTGGCAAGGCCCTGGCGGTGGATCGGGAAATTTTTGCCACCTATATTACGGAAAAAATAGCTTCTCACCCCTTGATTACGGTCATAAACGAAGAGGTCAAAAGGATCCCAGCTGAAGGGATAGTGATTGTGGCCACCGGCCCTCTTACCTCAGAAGAATTTGCCCAAGATCTTAAACGCCTTACGGGAGAAGAATTTTTCCATTTTTATGATGCCATCGCCCCCATCGTTTACGCGGAGTCTATTGATTGGGAAAAGGTCTTTAAAGCAGACCGTTACGCCTCCTCAGGAGAAGGGGCTTATGTCAATTGCCCCCTCACCAAAGAAGAATACGAGCGCTTTGTGGAGGCCCTTCTTCAGGCGGAAAAAGTCCCTTTTAAGGATTTTGAGAAACCCAAATATTTTGAGGGCTGTCTTCCTATTGAGGTAATGGCAGAACGGGGCCGGGATACACTGCGTTTTGGCCCTATGAAACCCGTAGGGCTTAAAGACCCCCGCACTGGTAAAGAACCTTACGCCGTGGTCCAGCTTCGGCCCGAGAACAAAGAAGGGACACTTTACAACCTGGTAGGCTTTCAGACCAAACTCAAATATAGGGAGCAGGAAAGGGTTTTTCGGATGATCCCCGGGCTAGAGAAGGCAGAATTTGCCCGTTACGGCTCCATTCATCGCAATTCCTTTGTCTGTGCCCCGAAGGTCCTCCAGAAGACCCTGCAACTCCAAAAGGAACCCCGCGTTTTTCTGGCGGGTCAGATAAGCGGGGTGGAAGGCTATGTGGAATCAAGTGCCATGGGGCTTCTGGCAGGTATTAACGCTTCACGTCTTTTCAGGAAGATGAAACTTGTGGTCCCACCCCCAACTACGGCCCACGGGGCCCTGATCCGCCATCTCACAGAGGCGGATCCCGGACATTTTCAACCCATGAATATAAACTGGGGCCTCTTTCCTCCTCTTGAAGGTCGATCCCAGAAGCGAAAAAAACTTCCTAAAAAGGAAAAATATCGCCTCATGGCAGAAAGGGCTCTTAAAGACCTCACCCTCTGGATTACGAACGAAAAAATCCTCGATGATTTTATCTGCCAAAAAGGAGGTGCCGGCTAAATGGAATGTCCTGCCTGTAAGGGAAACGTTCCTGAGGGAGCAAAATTTTGTCCTTATTGTGGTAAAGGGATTAACAAAGGGATCCAGCCAAAATGGTGGGGGATTGCCCTCCTGGCAGGGGCCCTTACCGGGGCCGGGCTTTTTCTGACCTATCTGCTCTTCAGGGAAAGGCGTTTCTGGGATGAACAGGGTGGAGAGAAGCCCCTTTCTTCCTCAGGAGAAGAAGGTCTTGATTTTTGAAGTCTTCTTCCCGCCTTGCCGCCTTATCCAAAACTTTGTAGCTTTAGACGGAAATTCATAGAAG
>JALSPN010000164.1 GCA_026985945.1 Thermodesulfobacteriales bacterium | reverse complement strand
GTGGGGGTTTACGCCGCAGAAGCCTTTAAAGCGGGCTTATGAACAGAATCCTAAGGAAGTGAAGGCATGGCTTGAGGAGGAATATCCACGGATCAAGCAGAAGGCTCGGGAGGAAGGAGCGGAGATTCACTGGGGAGACGAGACAGGGATCAGGTCTGACCATCAGGCAGGAAGGAGTTGGGCCCCTAAGGGGGAGACCCCGGTGGTGGAAGTAAGTGGCAAGCGATTTCGGTTCAACATGATATCGGCCATAAGCAACCGAGGGAAGTTGAAATTCATGATTTTTGGGGAGCGTTTTAATACGGAGATATTTATCGAATTTTTGCGAAGGCTCATAAGATCCAGCGAGAAGAGGAAGATATTTTTGATCGTTGACAATCATAGGGTGCATCATGCGAAGAAGGTGTCAGAGTGGTTGAGGAGACATAAAGGAGAGATAGAGCTTTTCTATTTACCGAAATACAGTCCGGAGTTGAATCCGGATGAATATTTGAATCAAGATGTGAAGACAAACGCTGTGGGAAGGAGGAAGTCCGGACGAGAGAAGAATTGCTGGGCAACGTGAGGAGCTATTTGATGAGTACGCAGAGGCAGCCGGAGATAGTGAAGGGTTACTTCCGCGCCCTGGCAGTCAGATATGCCTTGGATTAATGTCGACTATTTAATGCTCGGATTAATATAAAGCCCTAGTGCGTTTCCTAGATAAGTTTCCACTTGATCAAGAATTTTGGAAAAATTATGCTCGTCTCATATTTTCTTTGCCTTATTTCCGTTTTAAAAAACGCAAATATATCACTGTATTAATAGATGTTACTACAATTAAAGACGAATTTTGGATATTGATGGGAACAATAAGTTTTATGGGAAGAGGGATGCCGATATACATGAAAGTATGGAAAAATCCGAACAGTAGTTATGATTATTGGGGAAGAGTAGAGGGATTTTTAAAGGAATTGAAGGAGATCTTACCTAAGAGGAAGAAATATGAGATAGTAGCAGATAGAGGTTTTCAGGGGGACAAGTTAGTTCGTATTTGTAAGAATTTAGATTGGGATTATTTGGTAAGGATTAACGGTAATTATAAGGTGAAGGTGGGGGACAAAGAGTATATGCAATTAAGTTTATTTGAAGAGGGTATATTTTACGATATGATAGTAGGCAAGAAGAGTAAGGAGGTAGTGAATTTAGTAGTTAATGAGGTGAGAGGTGAAGAGGGGGAGAAGATAAAGTGGTATTTAAAGACAAGTGTAAGAGATAAGGATAGGGTGGTAAGTGATTATATGAGGAGGATGTGGATAGATGAAGGGATAAGAGATTTAAAGCAATATTTAAGGTGGGAGAGTTTTACGAAGAAGGTGCCGGAGGGTGAGAGGGTGAAGAAGTTATTAGTGGTAAGTGTATTGAGTTATGTATTAGGGTTATGTATGGGTGCGAGGGAGGAAGTAGTGGAGAGAGATATAGATGGGGAGGAGATAGGAGTTAAGAGTGAGGAGGGTGTATATAGGAGATTTAAGAATAAGATAACGAGTAGTATTAAGAATATAAAGTGGTTATTGGTTACGATTGTAGTGCTTGTAAAGCAGGTATATCCTAAGGTTCTTGGCCTTTTTTGAAATAAAATGGGAGAAAATCAGCCCTCGGATGGGAGGGCTGGGGTGGGGGGTGAAGTTGGGGCTCGGGAGAATTAACCGGAAATTTGAGAACAAAATCGAGGAGGCCTTATGGCAGAACTAAAACTCCTTATTTCTGCGGAAGAAATTGCCAGGCGGGTCAAAGAGCTTGGCTCCCAGATAACCAGAGACTATGCCGGAAGACCGGTGGTCTTTATCGGGATTCTCAAAGGGGCTTTTATCTTTCTGGCGGACCTGGTGCGAGCCGTTGATCTCCCAGATCTTGAGATAGACTTCGTTCGCCTGTCCAGTTACGGAAAGAGTGATACCTCCTCTGGAGAAGTGAAAATAACCAAAGACATAGAACTCACTATAAAAGGTAAAGACGTTATCGTGGTAGAAGACATTGTCGATACGGGATATACCCTGGAATATTTCCAGGAGGTCCTTAAACTTCACGAGCCCCGTTCGGTAAGAATATGTTGCCTCATAGATAAGGCGGAAAGGAGAAAGGCCCGGATCAAAATAGACTATTGTGGTTTCAAAATCCCGAAGGGTTTTCTTGTGGGCTATGGTTTAGACTTTGCCGAGAAATACCGCCATCTTCCTGGAATTTATGAGATCGTGAGGTAAAGATGAAAAAATTTTTAAACTTCGCCTGGAATTATTTCAAAAACAGCCCCTGGTATATGTGGGTTTTGAGAATCGGGCTGGCGTTGTTATTGGTAAAACTCTTTTTCTGGTCTCAGATGTTGAATAATCTTCAAAAATAAGAGGGGGGCTTTATGCCCCCCTCTTTTTACCACCAGCTTATGGTCTTGTCTGCTTCAAAGATCATCTCAATGAGTGCGTCATAATCGGCGTCTTCTTTGGCTTCGTAAAGCTTAAATTCCATAGCGTCATTACCTTCGTTGAGTATCTGAACCAATTTCTGCACTTCTTCGTTTGGTTCGCTTCGATATACGTGAAGAAGCTTCATTTTGGGCCTCCTCTTTTCAATTTAGAATTAGTCAGCGCAAGCCGGTGGAGGAGCGTGTTTCTGCCTGGGCAATCCGTAACCAATGATTACGTCGGCTTCTTTAAGTTTCTGGGCGAGCTCCTCCAGGGTGATGGCTGTAAGACCGGCTTCCTCGAGGTTGTATTTTTGGGCTTCCTCATCCTGGATGGTATCTACCACGCAGAAAACATCGCCTTCCATGTCGCGGATCCAGTCGATGTTTTCTTTTACGTATTCGGTAAGTCTTGGCATTTTATTGTAGAAAACACAGCAATGGGAATAGTGGTTTTCTACGGAAAGACCGAGAGTGGAACGAATACAGTCGCCAATGTAAATGCGGTTCGATACCAGAAAATATACTTTTAAGGACTCCGCCATAATAGACCTCCTTTAGGTTTTAGAGCACAAAATACTTGCCACACTCGTCAAGAATTTCACCGTGATAGGCCTGCGTGCGCATCTGCTTGGGAGTAAGCCCACCAGGAATGTCAGTTTCCACATCAAAGCCTTCACAGGTGTAAGAATCCGCACAGATCGCAAGATCAGCCTCAGGGATCATTTTAACCAGTTTGGGGAAATCAGGGTGTTTGGTAAGATGAACGGCCTTGTAGGTGAAAAAGATCTTGACCTTTTTCCCGGCCCGCTGGGCGGCCTCCACGATCTTCATCAGGTGACCCATGTGCTGGGGGTTGGTCACAAAAATACCGAGCTTATCCGGATCTTTTGCCATGATACACCTCCGTTTTCGAAATTAGCCCTTCTTTACGTAAAAGCGAATAAAACCGGAATCTTCGCGTTCTCCGAGGTATTCGTGGCCGGCACGGTCACACCAACCCGGAATGTCGTTTCGGGAACCAGGATCCGTCCCGAGGACTTCAAGGATCTGCCCGCTCTGAAGTTTCTGAATGGCTTTTTTGGTTTTGAGAAGCGGCATGGGACAGGAAAGACCTTTGCAATCAATGGTCATGTCGGGTTTGATACCTTCTGGTGCAATTTTGATGTCAGACATATAAAACCTCCTTCAGACAAATTAAATTTTCCTGACTTGCGCCAGGTTACATCTCGATAACCAGCTTATTAGATTCTTCGTTCCAGTCAATGATTACATACCACACTACCGCGATCAAGGTTATGAGGAAAAGGGCTCCCCCGTAACCCAGATATTCCGGCAAAAAGACCGCCTTCCCGAGATAGCCCTCTTCGATGACATCGTATTCGGAGAAATAATACCGGATCACAGAATTGGTAAGAGCGAAAAAGATAACCACTACCCAGAGCTTAATCTGTCCTTCGGCGACCCGCCAAAGGCTGCCGGAACCTCACCCTCCGGCTACAACCATTGCCGCGCCAAAGATAAATCCTCCTACCAGGGCCCCCAGACCGAAAGCCGGCACCACATAAGCCATTTCAGGCTGCACTTCCTGATATTTGAGAATGGCTACTCCTATGGCCCCTAAAATAATGCTCACCATAAGGGCCTTGCCCAGGGCGGCTTCCCCCGTCATAAAAGGTTCCCGGAGGGCATTTACCATACAAAAACGGCTCCGATGCATGATGTATCCGATACCGGCGGAAATGATGAGACAGCCGCCTAAAATTTCGGCATTTTCTATCTCTTCGTTTCCGAAATAGGCATAGGTGGCCACGATAAGCCCTATGAGGAGTAAAAAGCCGATATAGGGGCCCACTTTTCGGAAACTTATTTCGAAACCACCAGCACTCGGAAAATGTTCAAGTTCCCAGTAGAGATATTTGATGCCCACGATTACACCAAAGATAAGCCCCACCATCATGGCAAGCCCGTTGGCCGCCAGGTTGTGGAGCGCCACATAAAATCCACCCACGTTACAGCCGATAGCAAGTGCAGAGCCGATCCCCATCAGGATTCCGGCCACAATAGCCTTTACGTATTCGATTTTAGGCGGAAAGCGGAGACCAAATTCCCTGGCAAGAAAAGCGGAAATAGCTGCTCCCCAGATAAAGCCAATATCTAAAATAGAAGATGAAAACTCCAGCGGATGCGGGGGAGCATCTTCATAAAAACCAATGGCATAAAAAACCCAATCAGCCCAGTTCCTGATACCTCCAACGATTCCCCATGGTCGATACCAGGCTTCCAGAAGCACGGCAAAAAGGGCCAGCATGATCCCACCTGTCATGGGGGACCAGTTGGAAAGGGCAAAACTTTTCCAGCACCTCGAAATGGCCTCTTTAAACTCTGACATTTACCCCTCCTTCAAAGGTTATATTAGCCTTTTCAGTAGGCTCGCTCTAACAAAACTGAATGTAAGTGTCAAACATATTGAAGTGACGAAAAATTTATTTTTAGGAAAAAAATTACGATTAACCCTTCCAAAAAGGTTTTTTAAAAGGGTTTATTCCCCATAAACGAAAGTTCTCCCTAAAGGAACTCTTGATAGAATTTTCTTTCATAAAGAAACTTGTCAATTCCGGCAAGGTGCAGTTTTTTATGCCCGGAGAGGAGGAGGCCATGAAAAGAGTTTTTTGGAGGGGTTTATTTTTAGTTTTTGTGATTTCGTTTTTTATTTCTGGATCTCGAAAAGGAGCAGATGCCATGGAAATAGCACCGGGGCTTTACAAAACGCAGCTTGAAAACGGTCTCATTCTCATTGTGGAGGAAAATCATCGAGCTCCGGTGGTAGCAGTCCAGGTCTGGGTAAAGGCGGGAAGTGTGTATGAAAGTGATGACAAGGCTGGCATCACCCATCTCATCGAGCACATGATTTTCAAAGGCACCGAAAAGTATAAACCCGGTGAAATCGCCTCCACCATCGAAAGTTTTGGGGGGAGCATAAACGCCTTCACCTCGTATGACTATACCTGCTACCACGTCACCGGTCCTAGGGAGATTTTGGAAACGGCCCTTGATGTCCTCTCGGATGCGGTTTTTCATTCGGTTTTTGACCCGGTGGAGCTGGAACGAGAAAAACAGGTGGTTCTTGAAGAGATGAGAATGCGGCGGGACAGACCTGCCCTTGCCCTTGCCGAAGCGGTGATGTCCAAAGCCTACCTCAGGTATCCCTATCGTCGCCCCGTTATCGGCTATGAAGAAACCGTCAAATCCATCACTCGCCAGGATATTTTAAAATACATAGCGCGTCGTTATCGCCCCTGTTATATGGCGGTGGTGATTGTAGGTGATGTAGATGCCGAAGAAGCCCTCTCCAAAGCCGCAGCCTATTTTGGTAAGGCTCCTAAAAAGTCTTCCGAGAAGGTAAAGTTTCCGGAAGAGCCTCCCAAAGAGCACCCCCTTCTGGTTACCCTGGAAAAGGACGTCCAGGAAGGTTATTTCCATTTTGCTCTGCCCGGGCCCAGCCTTCTGGATCCTGAAGCCCCGGTAGCAGATGTTATGGCGGCTCTTTTGGGGCAGGGCGAGTCCTCCCGTCTTTACCGCAAACTTCGGCGAGAGGAGGGGCTTGTCCATACCATTTACGCCTACGCCTTTACCCCAATGGGGCCGGGGCTTTTTGAAATCGCAGGCACTGCCCCCCCCGAAAACCTGCGAGAAACCCTTAAAGAGGCCCTCGTTGAGGTCTTCCGCCTGAAATACGATCTGGTCCTCCCCGAAGAGCTCTCCAAGGCCAAGACCATGGTAGCGGCAAGTTTCGTCTATAGCCGGGAGACCATGCAGGGAGAGGCCCGCAAGCTTGGCACCTTTGAGATGATTACCGGCGATCCCCGCAAGGCTAAGCAATATCTGGAAGCGGTTAAAGCCGTCACCCCAGAGGCCATAAGAGAGATGGCCCAGAAATATTTTACTCCTGAGGCCGTGGTGGCAGGGCTTCTGGCGCGTGGGGCAGGAGAGATCCTTTCTCCTGAAGAGCTTCAAGAAATCGTAGAAGAAGCCGAACTTGAGGCCTCTGGTATCTCGACACTTTCTGAAAAATGGGTAAATCCCACGGTAAAGAAAGTCCTTCCAAACGGGCTTACCGTTCTCGTAACTCCTCAGAAAGATGTTCCTTCTTTTTCTATGGTGCTCATCTTCCCGGGAGGCCTGAGATATGAGACCAGAGAAACCAATGGCCTTTTCAGGACTCTGGCGGCCCTCTGGACGAAGGGCACTACCGAAAAATCCGCCGAACTCCTGGCCACCCTCATAGAATCCCTGGGAGGGGAAATTGAGGGTTTTTCCGGCAGAAATACCTTTGGGCTTAAGGGCACTTTTCTTGCGGAAAATCTTTCCAAAGGGTTTGAGCTCTTTGCCGAAGTAGCCCTGAAACCGGCTCTTAAAGATGAAGAACTTGAAAAACTCAAACCGGAACTCCTTTCGGCTATTGCCCGCCAGGAGGATGATCCCTTACAGCTGGCCATCCGGGAGTATTACCGCCTCCTTTTTGAGCCCCATCCTTACGGGCTAAATATTCTGGGGGCGAGAGAAGTCATCGAGAAGGTTAAGGCCGAAGACGTAAAGAGGGCCTATAAAAAATTCGTTTCTCCAGAGAGAGCGGTTTTGGCCATCGTGGGAGATGTGGATGAAGATAAAGTTCTTGCTCTCGTCGAAAAATACTTTTCCTCCTGGCCCAGAGTAGAAGTTACTCTTCCTGAAGAAAAACCTCCGGCACCTTTGTTAGAGCCCCGGCTTTCCACCATTAATGTAGAAAGAGAACAGGTGCACCTTATCTTGGGTTTCCGTGGTCCCCATCTCTTCTCTGAAGATCGTTATGGTATGGAGGTTCTAAATGCTATTTTAGCCGGTCAGGGGGGGAGACTTTTTAAGACCTTACGGGACAAAGAGGCCCTGGCCTATACCGTCACTTCTTTTATTACCGTCGGGGTTGACGTAGGGGGAGTTGGATTTTATATCGCCACCGAGCCTCCCAGGAAAAAACAGGCTCTTTCTGGCCTCTGGCGTGAGATCTCACGTCTCACCCAGGAAGGAATTAAACCTGAAGAACTCAAAAGGGCCAAACGCTGGCTGGTGGGCCGTTATTTGACCGGCCTTCAGACCAATAGTTCCCAGGCCATGGAACAGGCGGTCAATGAGGTCCTGGGGCTCGGTTACAATTATGGCCTGCGCTACATCCAGAAGATCCAGGACGTGGAAATGGAAGAAGTCCTTGAGGTGGCTAAAAAATATCTCCAGAATAAGGCCTATGTGTTGGTGACCGTTGGCCCTCTTACGGAGTAAATTTTTGCTGGATTTTGAAGGCCTCGTGGAAGGATTGCATGACAGCCGAGGCCAGCGCAATCCAGATGGCCATTTTGATCCCGGTTTTAAAGGAAAAGGTCTGTTTGAAGATCTTTCGGCAGAGCCCCCTCAACATATAAGTGAAAACGCTGCTATAGAAAAAAAAACTGAAGATCCAGCGGAGGCTTTCAAGGATGGTTTTTTCTAAATTGTCGGGATAGTAGCGAATGCTAAAAAGAATACAGAGAAAGACGGCTACCGCTAGCTTAATTTTTTCTCTCGGGGTGAAAGAGGGCAAAGTCATTTGAGCCTTAAATTTACTTTTTCAAGGTAAGGTTTAAAGGCTTTCATCCCCTTGGCTTCGCTTACCGGCCTTAAAATTTCGGCATCTTTCACCAGGGCCCCTGAAAGAAGGGTCAGGGGATAATCTTTAAAGATTTCGGGCTCAAGCGGTGTACTGGGCCCCAGGAGAATTACTTCCCTTGCCCTTTCAAGAAGGGAGACAATTTCCTCAAAGGTTTTATTGATGAGGGTTACGGCCGTAATGATGGCCACCGTGGCCTCAGGAAGAAGGGTAAACATTTCTGCTTCGCTGAGGGCCTCAGCCAGGCGTCCTTCGCTGCGTTCGAAGATCCAGAGTTCTGCTACCTGGTTTCTCAATTTTTGGGCCACGGGTTCAAAATAGCCGATCATGGCTACTTTATCTTCAGGAAAAAGAGAAATCAGCTCCAGGGGGTTGCCAATCAGGTAATCATCTCGGGGTTGATTTAAGATGGCATTGATGGTGGCAAGCCCTACCCCGGCCTCCAGGAGATTTCCTGATAAAAAACCACGGGCGACCAGGTCTGCTGGCCGCCCGGAAAATTGAATTTCAGGTTCCAAAACGTTGCAGCTTTTCTTTCCCTCGAGCACGGTATAGGCCAGGCCTACACTTCCGTTGTCAAGCTTTACGGCTGTATAACCCAGACCGAGGCGAGCATCTTCTACCATCCGCCCCCGGCCACGGGAAAGGGCTTTTTCGAGCAGACGTTGATAAATTTTCATGCCTTTTTAAGGCCACAGCTCCCAAGTTTTTCAAACTCAAGGGCCTTCTCGACCACCTTGTCCGCGATCTCTGCAAAGATTTTGCCTGTTTCACTTTCGGGATCAAGGGCTGCTGGTTTACCTACTTCGCCACTTTTGGAAAGGTTGGGATCAAGAGGCACCTTCCCCAGAAGGGGAACTCTCAGATCTCGGGCCAGCTTTTCTCCTCCACCTTCCCCGAAGACGGGAATGGTCTGTTCCTTACCATCTGGCCCCACGGTTTTGAAATAGGACATATTTTCGATAATTCCCATAATTCTGGTCCCAAGTTCCTGGAACATATTGATGGAACGCGCCACATCCGCCACAGATATCTTTTGAGGCGTGGTTACCACAACAACCCCTCGCAAAGGAAACACCTGGGCCACCGTGAGAGGGGCGTCCCCAGTCCCTGGTGGGAGATCAATAATGAGAAAGTCCAGCACTCCCCAATCCACAACTTCAGCCAGCTCCGAAAGGGCCCGGTGTACCAGAGGACCACGCCAGATGATGGGTTGCCCTTCAGGGGCCAGAAAACCAAAGGACATCACCTTGATCCCCCATCTTTCTACCGGGATAAGTTTTTGATCCCGAGAAAAGGGCCTTTCTCCCTCAAGACCCATCAGGATATGGACATTGGGGCCGTAAATGTCGGCATCAAGGATCCCTACCTTGTAACCTTTCTTGGCAAGGGCCACAGCCAAATTTACCGCTACCGTGGTCTTTCCTACTCCTCCCTTACCACTTGCAACGGCAACAATGTGCTGAATATCTTTGAGGGCCTTTTTTTCTTCCACTTTCTTTTTGCCGAAAATCTTTTCGCGCTCTTCGGGGGTCATGGTGGTAAGTTCCACCTCAACTTCTTCTACTCCAGGGACCTCAGCCACCGCCTGCTTTACGTCTTCGGCAATGCGTTTTTTCATGGGGCAGCCGGCAATAGTAAGCGCTACAGTCACCCTGACCTTGCCATCCTGGATTTCCACTTTGCGGATCATCCCTAGATCTACCAGGCTGCGATTAAGCTCCGGATCCTTTACCTTCTTAAGGACTTCCAGGATCTCTTTCTCTGTGGGCATGGAACTCCTCCTTTTGGCTAATTGCAAAACAATCTAAATAAGACAGAGCGTATTCTAACATTAAAGTCCAGAAAGGGTAGCTAAAATTCAGGTTAAATCACCAAATTTACGGTTAATCCTCCCCTACCTA
>JALSPN010000163.1 GCA_026985945.1 Thermodesulfobacteriales bacterium | reverse complement strand
AGGCACACTTCCAGAGCCACTGCTCAAGGGAGATTTCCTGGTCGTTGTTGACCTCTTTTTTCCTTTTGTTTTTACGCCTTGTTCTAGACCTTTTGCTCTTATTTTCAGGCTCAGATTCGATGTTTTTATCTTTGAGAAATTCTTCGATTGCTTTCATAGTCATCGTTTTCCTCTAAGTTGCGAATTTTCTCGCGATTATCCTATAAATCACCTGATCAGACAAGAAGATTTAGGCCGGAGGCAGGAAGGATAGAGACATCTAAAAGGGAGGGGCCGGCAGGGCAGGAAAAATTATTAAAATTACACGTCATCGCCGGCTAGTAGCCAAACTTTGTTCCTGCAAGGGAGCAAAAACGGCCTAAAGGACTTGATAGTCGAAGGGTGGAAAGGTAAGGCCTAAAATTTCTAGCAAGAGTCTAACTGAACGGCTTTTGGATGACCGTTGGTCATCGGGGTTCTACCCGAGCGTGAAGATCATAAACGTCGGCCCTAATAAGGCACGCGGAAACGATTTCGCCCACAATGGCCTCCCCTTCAAGAAAAGTTACCCCGTCGATCTCAGGGGCCTGAAAAGGCGTTCGTCCTACCAGGCGGCCTTCTTCGTCAACCCCTTCAACAAGCACCTCGGTCTTTTGGCCAAGACGGGCTTTTAAATTTTCTCGGGAAATTTCCTGTTGAAGGCTCATAACTTCCTGAAAGCGGGCCTCTTTTGCAGCCTCAGAAATTTGACCTGGCATTTTGGCGGCGGGAGTGCCCTCTTCTGGTGAAAAAATAAAGGCTCCTAGGTGATCAAAACGGGCTTCTTTCAAAAACTCAAGCAGGAGCTCAAAATCTCTTTCGGTTTCGCCGGGAAAACCTACAATCACGCTTGTCCGTATGCCCGCCTGAGGGAACAGCTCCCGAATCCTTTGTAAGAGAGCCAAAATCTTTTCAGGCTCAAAAGGACGGCGCATTCTTTTTAAGATTTCCGGGCTCGCATGTTGCATGGGAATATCAAAGTAGGGACAAATGTTTGAAAAGGTGGCCATCGTCTCAAGAAGTTCCTCCCTGACCCCTTGAGGGTAGAGATAAAGCAGCCGCACCCAGGCGGGGGCTACCTCTGAGGCCAGCTTCCTTAGAAGCCCTGGCAAAGCGTATTCTCCTCGCTCAAGACCGTAAGCAGAAACATCCTGCCCGACCAGGATGAACTCCTGCACGCCGCGGGCTAAAAGTTTTTGGGCCTCTTTAAGAACTGTTTCTTCCGGCACGCTGCGAAGCGACCCCCGAATGCGAGGAATAGTGCAAAAGGAACAGACATGCCGGCATCCGTCAGAAATCTTGAGATAGGCGTAAAAAGGGTTTTCCGTAAGAAGGCGCTCGGTAGTCTCAGGGCCTTCAAGATGAGGAAGATAGCGTTCTGGCGAAAAGATAGCCTGAGGATTGCGATAGGCCTCGATGCCGA
The DNA here is from genome assembly GCA_026985945.1 of Thermodesulfobacteriales bacterium. GTDB lineage: Bacteria > Desulfobacterota > Thermodesulfobacteria > Thermodesulfobacteriales > Thermodesulfatatoraceae > Thermodesulfatator. The sequence goes on along the minus strand of JALSPN010000163.1, from coordinate 1,010 downwards.
GAAATTGATCCACCTCCGGAAGTTCCGGCAAAAGTGCCTCACGATAACGGGTAACCAGGCATCCCCCCACCACTAGACGCTGGTGGGGAAGCTTTCCCTCGGCAAGTTCAAAGATTACATCAAGCGACTCTTCTACTGCCTCCCTTATAAAAGCACAGGTATTTACAAAAAGGATGTCTGCCTTTTGAGGATCAAGCACCACTTCAGCGTTTAATTTCACCAGACAGGCTAGGAGTTTTTCCGCATCCACGCGGTTTTTGGGGCAGCCCAGAAGGACAGGATAAATTCTCATGGATTATTCCCTTATAGGGAAGGTGCGCTCTTCAAGGATATTATTTTCTTGATCCACATAAACAATTTTCACCTTCGCCGCTTCTATCTCTTCCGGGCTTAACCAGGCGTAAGAAACTACGATCAGCCGATCTCCAATCTCTCCCTTACGAGCTGCAGCTCCATTAAGACAGACTTCACGGCTCCCCCACTCTCCTTTTATCACATAGGTCTCAAAACGTTCCCCATTTTCGAGATTATATACCCAGACGGATTCAAAAGGCTCTAACTCCGCTGCAATCATAAAACGAGGATCAAGGGTTAGGCTGCCTTCATATTCTAAATTTTTTGAGGTAACCCGAACTGTATGAAGTTTGGAGCGTAAAAACTTCCGCTGCATGCTTAAATTTTAACACCTGAAAAGGCGTGTGCCACTTACTCGCTCTACCTATTCTCCCTTTTTCGGCAGAAATTATGGCCTTGACTTGCGAAAAGCCTGATATTCCTGAGTTTTAAGAAAAAGGCTTGAAAGATACGTAAAAAGACCTTTGCAAAATGGCTAAAAGCAGTATTGCAAGCACAACTATAGGGGGATCCGTTCCTATTTTTCGTTTCGAAAAATGGGAACGGATCCTTGATAGGCCTTAAGAAAAGATGTTTTGCAAAGGGTCTCAAAATTATACAGCGGGAGTTCTTTTTGACTTATAAGAAGCGTTCCTTATAATGTTTTCATGATGGCA
>JALSPN010000162.1 GCA_026985945.1 Thermodesulfobacteriales bacterium | reverse complement strand
CAGGTGAACCGAGACGATGGATGAGCAAAGGCTCTTCAAGAAGGGCCGAGACTTTCTTGCGGGGATTCAAAGAGGCGTAAGGATCCTGGAAAACGATCTGGATCTTCCGGCGCCATTGGCGCTGTTTTTCGCTGGAAAGGGCCCAAAAATCTTTTCCCGCTATCAGGACACGACCTTTATCGGGCCGTTCAAGACCCAGGGCTACTCTTGCCAGGGTGCTCTTCCCGCAACCTGATTCCCCCAGAATTCCCAATACTTCGTTTTCCAAGAGAAAAAGAGAGACATCTTTTAAGGCGAAAAAAGGCGTACCCCTGGCAAAAATCCCCTTTCTTATCTGGTAAACTCTCGAAACTTTTTCGATTTCAAGAATCTTCGACATAAAAACACCTGACCCAATGTCCTTCTCTAATGGCTATCAGGGGTGGTTCCTTTTCGTGACACTTCCTCTGGGCCTGAGGACAGCGTGGGACGAATTTGCAACCCGGAGGGCGGGTTCCGGGAGGAGGAACATTTCCGGGGAGAGAAAAGAGCCTTTTTTGCCCCGGCCGAGGCAAGGCTGCCAGAAGGGCCCTGGTGTAGGGATGGAGGGGTGATAGATAAAGCCTTTCACAGGGAGCAATTTCTACCAGACGCCCGGCATACATTACCGCTACCTTTTCTGCCAGTTCAGCCACCACACCCAGGTCGTGGGAAATGAGAAGGATCGAAAGCCCCCGCCTCTCTCTCAGAGAGGCTAAAAGCTCAAGGATCTGCGCCTGGATGGTGACATCGAGGGCGGTAGTGGGCTCATCAGCAATGAGGAGGAGAGGCTCGCCAGCAAGCGCCATGGCTATCATTACCCTCTGGCGCATTCCTCCTGAAAGCTCGTGGGGGTAAGCCCGCAACCTCTGACGGGGGGAAGGAATCCCTACCTCGTAAAATAGTTCTGCCGCCTTCTCAAGGGCCTCCCTGGAGGAATACCCTTGATGCCACCTCAAGACCTCGGCTACCTGTTCCCCAACCGTAAAGACCGGATTCAAACTGGTCATGGGATCCTGGAAAATAATAGCCAGTTTTTGCCCCCGCAGGCGCCTCATTTGTTCGGGAGAAAGGCTGAGAAGATCCTCCCCTTCAAAAAGGATTTTTCCCCGGAGGACCCGAATTCCCGCGGGAAGAAGGCGTAAAATAGCAAGCCCGGTCAGAGATTTCCCGCAGCCCGACTCCCCCACAAGGGCCAAAATCTGGCCTTTATCTACGGAAAAGGTGAGATCTTCCACGATGGATGGCCCCTGCTGGTAGGCGATTTCTAGGCCGCTAATTTCTAACAATTGTGTCATAAAATATTTTCTTTTTTGTAAAATTTGCTTGACTTTTGCCTTTGCAAACCCATTTTTTCTATTATCCCAAAACAATCAGGAGGAGGCGATGTTTCCCGTTCAAGATGATGCTCCCCGTCGTGGTATCCCTTTGATGACTTATTTGCTCATTGCCATCAACATTGTGATTTTTCTTATCGAGATTTCTCTCCCCCCTGAAGTCTTGGAGAGAGTCGTTTATTATTTTGGAGTTGTTCCTGCGCGTTATACCAATCCTTTCTTTGAAAGCCAAGAATTATTCCCCGGGCTTAAATATCTGGCCTTCCTTACCTGCATGTTTCTCCATGGGGGCTGGATCCATCTTATTGGTAACATGTGGACCCTCTGGATATTTGGAGACAACGTGGAAGATCGCCTGGGAAGTGTCCGGTTTCTTATTTTTTATCTCCTCTGTGGTATTTCGGCTTCTCTTGTCCACATTTACATGCATCCTTCTTCTACGGTCCCCACTATCGGGGCTTCAGGGGCCATCTCGGGGGTTTTAGGAGCATATTACGCCCTCTTTCCCCTGGCAAGGATCGTGGTAATGATCCCGATCTTTATTTTTCCCTTCTTTTTTGAACTGCCGGCGGTCCTTTACCTGGCTTGGTGGTTTTTCCTGCAGGTCTTTTCGGGGTCCCTTTCAGTAGTTCACGGAGAGATTGCCGGAGGGGTGGCCTGGTGGGCACATGCCGGTGGTTTTGTAGCCGGGCTCCTCTTGCACCGGATCTTCTGTTTGCGAAAACGGCGCCTTTTTTACAGAGACGAGCTTACCCCCTGGGGGGTCTTGCCTCTGGTCTCTGAAAAAACAAATCGTTAAGGAGGAGGTTTGAACTATGAGCGGATTCGACATCTTTTGGATCTTTTTCATCCTTATGACTCTACAACCCCTTATGAGACAGAGATTTCTTGAAGCGGCACGCCAAAAAATGATCGAAAAAATAGAAAAAAAGCGGGGCTCACGAGTCATTCTCCTGGTTCACCGCCAGGAAACCATGAGCTTTTTCGGTTTTCCGGTGATGCGCTACATCGATATCAACGATTCCGAACAGGTTATCCGGGCCATTCACATGACAGATCCGGATGTTCCCATCGACATTATCCTTCATACCCCTGGTG
>JALSPN010000161.1 GCA_026985945.1 Thermodesulfobacteriales bacterium | reverse complement strand
ACCGGGCCTCCCTCCTGATCTATGGCCCTGAGGCCCGGCCCGGCCACCTCCTCAAGCTCTCCCATTAATTCTTTGATCTGTTCTCTGCTCTCCAGATTTCTCGCAAAGAAGATGAAATGGCGCAGTCCTAAAGTGGAAATGGCTTCCTTCTCTTCAGAAGAAAGGGTCTTTCCTGAAAGGGCTACCAGAAAAAGTGGGCCTATTTTTTGATTCATTGAAGGAGTTTCTTAAGAGTCCCGTAAAGTTCTGGAATGGTAAAGGGCTTTTTTAAAAAGGCCTCAAAATCCCGGGCCTCTTCTTCTTCCAAAGGGTAACCACTCATAAGGACGATCTTAAGCCCCGGAGAAAAACTTCGCAGAAAGGGAAGGAGCTCTCTAGCCCCCATCCCCCCTGGGACGGTAAGATCCAGAAGGGCGAGATCAAACTTCTTATCCCCGGAATTTTTAATTTTCTGCAACACTTCCTGACTGTCTTTGGCCGTTTCCACCTCAAAGCCCGCCATCTCAAGCGCTTCTTTTAGAGTTTCCCGCACCGTTTCTTCGTCATCAAAGACCAATATTCGCCCTTGTCCTAAAAATATCTCCTGCTGGATCAGTTTGGGGGTCTTTATAAACTCCTTTTCACTTGCGGGGAGGTAGAGCCGAAAGGTTGTTCCCCGGCCCTCTTCGGATTCCACCTCGATGTGGCCCCCATGACGTTTAATAATAGAGTAGCAAATGGCAAGCCCCAGCCCGCTTCCATTTTTTTTGGTGGTGAAATAAGGATCAAAAATACGTGCAAGATACTTTTGGGGAATTCCACAACCTTCATCCCGAAAGGAAAGTTCTACATATTTGCCAGGCTTTAAAGGACCGCGGGGCTTTTCAAGAACCACGTTACGGGCCTTCACCCAGAGCCTTCCGCCCTTAGGCATGGCCTGTTTGGCATTAATAACCAGGTTACTGATTACTTGTGAAAATTGACTGGTATCAATATCTACCAGATAAAGATCTTCATCCACTTTAAGCTCCCAATCCACGTGAGAGCCCCGCAGACAAAAAGAGATGGTCTCCTTTAAAAGCTCCTCCAGGGGGGCCGGTTTTTTAACCGGGGTCCCACCTTTGGCGAAAGCCAGAAGCTGTTTTGTAAGACCCTGGGCCTTAAGACAGGCCTTCTCACTTTGACGAAGAAGTCTTTCCTCTCTGGGAGAGAGTTTGGCTCGTAGACGAAGGAGGGTCAAATTTCCCAAAATGGCTGTGAGAAAATTGTTAAAATCATGGGCGATACCCCCGGCAAGCAGGGCCAAAGACTCGAGCTTGGTAGCCCGTAAGAGTTCTTCCCGGGCCTTTTTCTGTTCGGTAATTTCCATCAGGAGATAAAGGGCGTAATTTCCCCCTGAAGAATAACGAAGCGGTGTGCCTATCACCTGATACCAGGAATTTTCAGAAGGGATGTAGATTTCTTTTTGCACCGCTTGCCCTGCCAAAACCTCTCTTAAGGTGCACCATTCACAGGGGGCATCTAAACCATAAAGTTCCTGGTAACATATTTTTTCCGTAAGTTTTTTTCCGTGTTTAATTTCTAATTTATGGTTGACAAAATGGATTCTGAAATCTCCTGAAACAGCATAAATAAATCCCCCAAAGGCGTTTAAGATGGCCTGATACTGGGTGAGTGTCTCTTCAAGCCTTCGGGCAAAGTTTTTTTGTGGAGAAATGTCAACCGCCGTGCCAATGCCGACTATAAGTCCCTCTTTTTTAAAAGTAGCAGCGGTGACTTCAAGCCATTTCTCCTCGCCCTCTTTGGTCAGGATTTTGATCTCGTAATGGGGCGGGGGTGTCTCTCCACGCAGACGGGCCAAAACCCTCTCTCTTACAAGGTCTTTGAATTCCGGATGGACAATATCCCAGAGATAAAGGTCTTTGAGCTCCTCTCGACTGTAACCAGAAATCCTTTCAAAGGCCCGGTTAACATAGAGAAACTTTTCACGGTAGAGAAATATTCCCACCGCGGCAGATTCTGTTAAAGTACGGAATTTGATTTCGCCAAGTTCCAGGGCATGAACAAGGGATTCATCTTTAAAAAGGCTTTTGTGAGAGGACATCATAAATCTTCCAGTAAAAAGAGTTTAATCTGGTTTCAAAAAAAATGTCAAAACCAAATAAAAAACTCTTTATCGTGGGAATCGGGCCGGGAGACCTTTCCCTTCTTACCCAGGCGGCCCAAAAGGCCCTTAAAGAGGCCGAAGTTGTCCTGGGTTACAAAACCTATCTTGAGCAAATAAGCCCTTATCTTGAGGGGAAAGAGGCCCTAAGCAGCCGCATGACCGAGGAAGTGGAACGGGCCAGGGAGGCCTTAAGACTCGCCTCTTCAGGAAAAAAAGTGGCTCTTGTCTCCGGGGGAGACCCTTCTCTTTACGGAATGTCAGCAGCGGTCTTTGAGGTGCTTGAGGCCAACCGGGAAGTCTTCCGGGAGGTCGAGATCGAGGTAATTCCTGGTGTTACCGCAGCCTGTGCTGCTGCGGCCCGTTTAGGGGCACCTCTTAGCAACGACTGTGCTTTCATTTCCCTCTCTGACCGCTTGACCCCCTGGGAGAAGATTGCCAAACGTATCGCCCTAGCAGCCGAAGGGGATTTTGTTCTGGTCTTTTACAATCCCAGGAGCAAGCGGCGACGGGATCAATTAAAGAGGGCCCTTGAAATCGTAAAACTTTACCGGGGGCCAGAAACACCTCTGGCACTTGTGCGAGGGGCTTACCGACCGGAGGAAAAGATCATCCTGACCACCCTTAGAAAGGGAGAGGAAATTATCTCTCAGGCGGACATGGCCAGCACCATCGTCGTAGGCAACTCTTTGAGCCGCCTGGGCAAAAATTTTTTTCTCACCCCTCGGGGCTACGGGGAAAAATACCGGCTTGGCCATGAAAAAGCTTGAAATCATAGTTCGCAATCTAGCCCTTTATCTTTTCCTTTTTTTAACGGTTCCTCCTTTTGCCATCTTGATCCTTCTGCTCTCTCTTTTTGACCGGCGCGGAGTTCTGACCCATGAAATCGGCCGCTTCTGGCTTAGGGCCATTCTTTTTCTCACAGGCGTGAAGCTTGAGGTGCGTGGCCTTGAGTATTTAAAAAGGGACGAGGCCTACATCTTTGCGGCCAACCACCAGAGCCAATTTGACATTCCGGTGCTGGCGGTAGCCCTTCCCTACCAGATTCGCTGGCTAGCCAAAAAAAGCCTTTTCCAGATCCCCTTCTTCGGCTGGGCCCTACGGGCCATCGGCTACATCCCTGTAGATCGCAAAAACCCCCGCCGGGGATACGAAAGCCTGCTTAAAGCCGCCGAAAAGATAAAAAAAGGCCTTTCGGTGGTTATCTTCCCGGAAGGGACGAGAAGCCCCGACGGAAGACTCCTTCCTTTTAAGACGGGGGGCTTTGTCCTGGCCATCAAAAGCGGGCGTCCTGTGGTGGCCATTGCCATCTGTGGTACCAGGAAAATCATGCCCAAAGGGAAGCTCTACGTGCGTCCCGGATTGGTAAGGCTTTTAATCTTTCCCCCCATTCCTACCCGAGGGCTTAACTTGCAGGAGAAGGCCTCCCTTGCCCAGCTGGTAAGACTGCGGATCGAAGAGGGCCTACGAGCAGGATGCCAGCGCTAGGTGGACAAGCCTTTCCACCAGATCCTCAAAACTTAAGCCTGCCACCCTGGCAGCTAGGGGAAGAAGGCTGGTCTCCGTCATCCCGGGAATGGTATTGGTCTCAAGCACGAAAATTTCTCCGTCGGCTGATAGAATAAAATCCGTACGGCTGTAATGCCTGAGCTTTAAGGCCTTGTGGGCCAGGAGGGCTTTCTCCTGCACCCGCGCGGAAATTTCAGCCGGAAGAGGGGCCGGGCAGACTTCCTTCGTAAGCCCCGGAACATATTTGGCCTGATAATCAAAAAAAGTATGCCCTTCTCCCGGAATAATCTCCACCACCGGCAGGGGCTCTTCTCCCAAAATCCCCACCGTAAGCTCCCGTCCGGAAATGTATTCCTCAAGAAGGACCCGTTCTTCAAAACGAAAGGCCTCTTCCAAAGCCGCGGCAAGCTCTTCCTCACCCTTCACCAGGGAAATCCCCACACTTGACCCTTGAGAGGCCGGCTTCACCACCAGGGGATAAAAAGGGATTTCCGGAAAAGGGCTCCCCTTTTCCAGCAAAATGGCCCGGGGCACCTTAAGGCCGCATTCCCGATAAAGAATCTTGCTTAAGGCCTTGTCCATGGCCAGAGCACTTCCAAGCACCCCTGCCCCCTGGTAAGGAAGGCCCAGTGAGTCCAGAAAGCCCTGGATGGTGCCATCCTCCCCCCCGGGGCCGTGAAGCACCAGAAAGGCCAGATCAAACTCTTTCACCCGGCTGGCTAATTTCGGAAGGTCCCCTGGGGGATCAAAGACCTCCACCTCGTAGCCCCTGGCAAGAAGGGCCTTCTTTACCGCTGCTCCCCCCTTAAGAGAGACCTCCCTTTCCGCCGAAGGACCACCACAAAGCAGAGCCACACGCTTTTTAGCCATCTTCAAGCTCCAGGAGCCTTTCCGGACCAAAAGGCAACTTTTTAAAGAGCCTCCTTTCCAGGAGTCTGGTCAATTCGTAAAGGTGATCCAGCCTGATAAGAGAGGAAACGCTCCTTCCGTATCTTTCCTTCAAATCCTCAAAACGTTCTTTAAGCGTTACGATACGGGTGTGTTTGACCCGTTTGTCAGCATAATAGACTATCTCTTCCTCCCGGATAGGGGTGCCCGGGGGGCCGGGAGGGCAAAAAATGTGGCTGGCAACCACCTTTGCCACCTGGGGATAACCCAGTCTCTCAAGGAGACTGGCGGCAGAAAGGGCGTGATTTTCACCTGTTTTAAGGGATAGATGTTTGGTAACGTCATGAAGTAGGGCCCCGGCCTCCACCAAAGCCAGATCAAGTTCTTCCCCCTCCCGACAGAGGGCCTCGGCCAGAAAAGTGGCTACCAAAGCCACTTTTTCACAATGAGCCACGATATGGGACGGAACCTGGTTTTCCCGCAGGATCTCATAACACCTCCGCCGGTCCGGAAGACGAAGATAATCTCGCCTGCAAACCATGCCTTCCATCATAATATAGCAGAACGAAAAAGGACAGCGTCTCCTAACTTCCCATCTTAACGTTAAGCTGAAAAAAGCAAATTTTCGAAGATATAAAAAGAAAATCATAAAAATATGGCCTTAGAGATTTTGTTGAAAGAAAAATTTGTGAAAAACAAATTTTTGGAAATTGGGTATTTTTTGAAAATTTTTAAAAGCAAGACGGGGCTTTATTTTCAGGGAAAATCCTCGTAAATATCCCTTTTATCAGAAAAAAAATGAAAGGGGATTTTTGTCTTCTAATCTCCCATAACCCCTGTTAATGGATTTTGACCGGCAGGACCCTCTCGGTTACTCTTGGGCGCGTCTCAGCAAGGAGGGTGGCCTCTATGGAAAGACTGTGGGAAGGGATCCTGGAGATCATCAAGGAAAAGCTGCCTGAAGCAAGCTTTAGGGTCTGGATAAAACCCCTTAAGTTTCTCGGAATAGAAGAAAAATATCTTCTGGTTGGCTGTCCCAACCAGTTTAGCCTGGAATGGGTCAGAGAAAATTATGAGGATGTTTTCAGGGAAGCCCTCGAGAAGCTGGGGGTATCCCTTCGGGTGAAACTTCTGGTCTCTGAGGAAGAGATTCCACGGCCGCGACAGGTGGAGCTCCCCTATGATCCTACCCGGCTGGTGGGAAGGAGGCTTTCGCAGCGGTTTACCTTTGAAGAATTCGTGGTGGGGGAATGTAACCGCCTGGCCTATGCCACCTGCTGGGCCCTTGCCAATCAAATACCAGAGCACCGCATCGTTTATCTCTGCGCCGGTACAGGCCTTGGCAAAAGTCACTTAAGCCAGGCTGTAGGGAATCATCTCCTCTTTCAGAACCAAAAAGGGAGGGTATGTTACCTTACTGCCGAGGACTTTACCGCCCACCTCCTGCGCGCCCTCAAAAACCAGCGTCTTGATGATTTCAAAGAAAAATTACGGCGCGGGTGTGAAATCCTCATGCTGGAAGAGGTTCATTTTTTGGCTGGCAAAGAGTTCACCCAAAAGGAGCTCTCCCACACCCTTGATTATCTCTACGATTCCGGAAAAATCGTGGTCTTTACCGGCAACAAACCCCCTCAGGAACTCAGTAAATTAGACGAAGGGTTGCGCAGCAGGTTTCAGGCCGGGGCTGTCATCCGGATCAACCCCCCGGATTACCAGACCAGGCTCAATATTTTACGCCGCAAAGCCCAAAAGCAGGGAGTGGTGTTTTCAGAGGAGGTGCTCGAATATCTGGCTCGCCACTTAAGAGGGGACATCCGCCAGATTGAAAGCGCGGTGATAGGCCTGGTTGCCCGCTCAAGTCTTCTGCGCGAACCGGTAACCCTGGCCCTGGCCAAGGAGCTCGTCCAGGAAATTTCTCCACCTCATTCCCGTGTGACCAAAGATTTTATCGTGGACCTTGTCTGCCGCCATTTTAAGGTGAGCCGAGAAGAGCTTGCTTCCCGCTCCCGCCTGCGTCGCATCACCTTCCCCCGGCAGGTAGCCATGTATCTTTGCCGCCGTTTTACCAGCGAGAGTCTTGAAGCTATCGGTAAAATCTTCAACCGGGATCATGCCACCGTGGTTTACGCCTTAAACGCGGTGGAAAAAAAGATCCGGCATCCCGGACCGGTCAAATATCAGGTAGAATATCTCTGCCGTGAAATCGAAGAATTCCTTCAGGAAGATCTCGCAAAGGACACGGAAGAAGCTCCGGAAGCTGTTAGGCTCAAGATTTCTCGAAAAGGAAGCTGACCTCCTCCCCTACGCTCTTGACGCTTCGGGGCTTTTTTACCAGCCGGAAGCGGTGGCCCTTCCTGAAAGCGCGGAGGAGGTCTCCCGTATCCTTTCTCTGGCTGCGGAAGAGAAATTTCCCGTCATTCCCAGAGGGGCAGGAACCGCCACCACCGGGGCTTCCCTGGCCCTTCAAGGGGGGCTCGTCCTCTCGCTCCTTAAGCTTAATCGGATCCTTGAAATTAACACCGAAGACCTGGTAGCGGTGGTGGAGCCCGGGGTTTTTACCGGCACCTTCAAAAGAGAGGTGGCTGCCCGCGGGCTTTTTTATCCTCCGGATCCGGCAAGCTACGAGTTCTCCACCATCGGCGGAAACGTGGCCACCGGGGCCGGTGGCCCCAAAGGGCTTAAATATGGTGTTACCAAAGATTATGTCCTGGGGCTTGAGGTGGTGCTCGCCGGGGGCGAAATAATTTTCTGCGGCCGGCGAACCATGAAAGGGGTGGTGGGCTACGATTTGGTCCACCTTTTTACCGGCTCTGAAGGAACCCTTGGCGTAATCACCAAAATTGTCCTCAAGCTTCTTCCCAAACCGGAAAGTTCTGCCACCCTTGCCGCCTATTTTGATGCGATCGAAACGGCAGCCGAAGGCTTCCTCAAGCTTATCAAAAGGGGGCTTCTTCCGGCAGCAGCAGAACTCCTTGACGAAGTTGCCCTCAAGGCAGTTAAAAACACGGGGCTTAATCTCCCCCCGAAGTCCTCAGCCCTTCTGCTCCTTGAGTTTGACGGGGGGAAAAGCCAGGTCAAAGAAGATCTTGAAGCTGCGGAGGAGGCTTTAGGACCTTTGGGCCTTAAGACCGAAAAGGCCCTGGAAGAAAGCTCCCGCCAGAGGCTCTGGCAGGCCCGGCGCGAGGTTTCCCCGGCCTTAAAAAAACTTTACCCCTCCAAAATAGCAGATGACGTGGTCCTCCCCCGCCGGCTGGTGCCCCGCTTCTTGAGAGAAGCCAAAAAGATAGCCTCTCAAAGAGGTCTTACCGTGGCCTGCTTCGGCCACCTGGGAGACGGAAACATCCACGTCAATATCCTCTTTGATCCCCAAAAGGCTTCCCGTTTACAGGTAGAAGAGACGCGCCGGGAGATACTGGACCTCGTCCTGACGCTTTCCGGTACCATCTCAGGTGAACACGGGATCGGCCTCACCAAAAAGGGCTATCTGCCAAAGGAACTACCCCCTTCTTTGATAGAACTTGAGAAGGATCTTAAAAAAGTTTTTGACCCCTGGGGAATCTTAAATCCGGGGAAGATCTTTCCCTGAGAATTGACAGGGAAGCAAGAAAACTTTTTAAATAAAAACTAAGGGAGGTTTTCTATGGCGGAAAAAAAAAGTCCTTTTCAAGAGCGAAGAACCGAGAAACCTTAAGGATGTGGCTGCTTTTTTAAAGGAGCTTGCTGACCGTCTGGCCCAGGGTAAAGTCAGCTTGCGCAAAGGGACGGAAGAGGTAACCCTCACCATGCCTGAGAATGTAATTCTGGAACTTAAGGCCGAAGAGAAAATCAAACCCGGAAAGACCAAGTATTCTCTCGAAATCGAAATCGAATGGGGAAGTGGCGAGGGATCCGGGCCGGTAAGTTTAGGTTAGCTCTAAGGTCATAAAGTCCTCGGCAAGGATTATTTCGCCGCTGAAATAATTGCGGCAGGGGCCTATGAGATCTGCCTCCTCGCAGGGCGGATAAAAATGTGAGAGCACAAGTTTTTTTACCCGGGCCTCCCCGGCCATCTGGCCGGCAAGGCTTGGGACCAGGTGGCCGAGGACTTTCTGCCCCTCAGGGAAAGAACATTCCAGGATGAGAAGATCCGCCTCCCGGGCCAGGGCGATAAGAGAAGGGCTGTAATCCGTATCTCCAGAATAAACCAGGCTTTTTCCCTCGAAGTCAAAACGGTAGGCCAGGCTTTCGGGATTGTGGGCCACCGGAGCCGTGCGGATTTCAAGCGGAGGCTTTAAAAAAGCGCTTTCACAGGAGGTAGATAATTCCTCAACTTTAAGGAGCCCCTCAGGGGGTTCCACCCATCTTCCGAAGGCGTTCTGAAGCCCGGCAAAGAATCGGCTGAAGCCCTCCCCGGCATAAAGGTTTACGGGTTTTTCACGCTTATAACCAAGGGCGTAGCGTGTCGCGAAGAAGAAGGGGATAAGATCCGTAACATGGTCGGGGTGAAAATGGGAAAGAAAGAAGGCGTCTATTTCCTCGATTTTGACCCCAAGCTTTAAAAGGCGTGGAATAGTTGCCGGGCCGATATCAAGAAGAAATTTTTCTTCTCCTACTTCAAGGAGATAAGCCGGAGCCCCGCGTTCCAGGCGAGGCCATCCTGTCCCGGAACCCAAAATGGTGATTTTCACGATTTCACCTCCGTCATAAAGGTTTTTAGATAACCCACAAGCTTGGCAAGAGAGGGGGATTTTTCGAGCTGGGGAAGAGCAGCCTCTGCAATAGAATATTCTCCTCGAAGCTGGATATAAAGAAGGGCCAGATAACCCAGGGCTTCAAGATTTTTGGGATCTTTGCGGGTTACCTGTTTAAAGAGCTCAAGGGCCTCTTCAAGCTCCCCGGATTCATAATGGGCCCGAGCCAGCCAGAAGGCTTCCTGAGAAGAGAGAGGGGTGCGTCTTGAGGTCAGGATTTCTTTTATCCTTTCCCATTGACCTTTCCGGGCCAGCCTTTCTGCCAGGGCCAGGGCAAAGGGGCCTTCTTCTTGCGCCAGGAGATAGGCCTTTTCAAAAAGCGGAAGGGCTTCCTCTTCGCGGCCTTCCCGCTCCAGGAAAAGGGCCAGATTATAGGCCAGCATGGGATCAGCAGGGGCCTCTGAAAAGGCCTTTTGCAAAAACGCCTCAGCTCTCTGATGATCTCCAAGCTCAAGATAAACATAAGCCAGGCTATTAAAAAGCTCCACAGGCTGAAGACTCCTCCCGAGGACCTCCTCATAACAGGAAAGAGCCGCAAAAATATCTCCCAGATCCAAAAAGACGTCACCCAGGACGTGGAGACTGAAGGGGACCCAGAAAATGACGGCCTCTTCCCCAAGCCTTCTGGCATGTTCAAAAGCTGCCCAGAGCAACCGAAGAGGACGCTTTTCATCCCCTGGGGGGAGAACCCCGGCTCTTAGAGAAAGAGAGGTGAGAAGCTCCTTCAGGGAATCAGGGGGAGAGTTCGTGGCGAAAAGGGCCCTTTCTTCCCCTAACTCAAGCCAGAAAGTAGCCTTCTCGCGCAGACAATTGAGGGAGGGGGGCTCTCCTTCCACCCAGACCAGGGTATGAGAAGGGCCTAAAGTG
>JALSPN010000160.1 GCA_026985945.1 Thermodesulfobacteriales bacterium | reverse complement strand
CCAGGGAGAGCGGTTGAAAAGAACGGCAAGGCCAATAATCACACCTGCCGCATAGACAAAGAGCTTTACGATCTGCACATAGCCTTTAATGGGGTGTTTTCGAGAGATGGGATGCCTTTCGTAAGCGGCCACACCCACGGAAAGAAGACGATCTATGAATATTACGGCCACGAGAGTCCAGCCCACCTCTACCAGCCGCTGGATTATGGCTTCCAGACGCGGAACAAAATGGGCCCCCAGGTGCAGGACGAGAAGCACCGCGGCGTAAGCAGCGATATTATAGACTTTGAACTGGGAGAGGAGATCATCCCACGGATTGGCAGAGCGTCTGGAAAACCTGTGGGCGGTTTCAACGATAAATTTGTAGGCCAGAAGATAACTCAGAGAAGAAACCAGAAGGAGCACCAGGACCCGTAAGAGCTCGTTTTCAAGGAGATGCTGGTAAAGGGTGTGGAAATAGGCCGCCACTTTTCTAACCGTTAAGACAGATTTCTAGAAATTCCCGAGCCTTAAAAGCCCAGTCTTCCTGAGCAAGAATTTGAAACCTTTCTTGCCGGGAAATTTCGCCTTTTTTGAGGAGTTTTTTAATACCGTTTACCCATTCCTCAGGCCCCCTGGCTATTGTAACGTAGGGATAAAATTTTTCTATCTCCCTGAGAGGAGAACCGATGATGGGGCGCCCGGAAGCGAGATACTCCTTTAGCTTAAGAGGATTAATGTTTTGGGTGAAATCGTTGACTTTATAAGGCAAAATAAGGATATCCAGAGAATTTAAAGCAGCCGGTATTTCCTGGTGAGGAATGGGACTTATGTAATAAAAATTCTTTTTGTGTGATAGATTTCTGAAATCTTTTTCTTTTTTACCTATAAAGGCGAAACTTATAACTGGTAACTCTTTCAGAAGATAATCTATCAAATTCCAATCCAGACGATCATCTATCAGGCCGGTATAACCGATCCGAGGCTTTGGAATACTCTGCAAAGGTTTATAATCCGTCCGGGTAGAAAAGTTCAAAAAGGCATCTAAATCTACACCATGTGGCAAGAAGTAAGTGGGTTTATTCTGTTTTTCCAGTTTCTTAAACAATTCTTCAGAGGTGGCGATAAAAATGTCTGACTTAGCAATCAGTTTTTGTTCCATTTCGAGAATGAGATCCTTTTCATGACCGGGCCAGTTCGCAAAATCATCAACACAATAATACACAACCCTTTCCTCACCAAAGGCTCCTATATAGTCGCAGGCATTGGGAACAGTTGTTACCAGAATAGGACTTTTGATTTTTCTCTTTTTCATTTCTTCTCTAACTTTCCTGACTACAGACCATTTATTGAATTTTCTAAATATTGCTCTGTTATATGGTATCATAGGAGGCTGTAGGACGGATAAGTTGGGTGGAAGTCTTTTGGTTTTTCCCTCTGCCGAAGCGAACATTTTTTTGATTTTTTTTATGGCCTTCTGAAAATCAGCCCTGTTAAACCTTGGAAGACGCATGCCAACGGTGTTGACCCAGATTACAGGGTGATCTTTCACCAGATGTTTGAAAATATGCTGGCAGCTTGAAGGATGTTCTCCCCAATCGTCCGAAAAGACAATAAAAGGCTTCAATTTTACCATTTTTTAAATCTATTACATTATTGTGATCATTTTAGTCGTCATTCTTTCGGGATCCGTTACCATTTTTTGGAACGAAAAAATGGTAACGGATCCTTTTAACGATGTCGGGGGTTGTTTATTGCTCCCATCAATATCTATTCCTCATCCGTTCCCATCTTTCATTCTGAAAAATGGGAGATCTCCAATAATACTCTTATGTAAGAACTTACCCAAAATTTCGGAAGCGCAAAAAGAAATGTTAAAGTTTTAGCGATGCGTTTGCGGCAGAAAAGGCTTTTCGGGATCATTGTGCGTCCTGATCTTGAAGAACGGCTGGAAATCCTTTCAGAGGATTCTCGTTTTGATCTAGCAGGCTCCTGTGCCAAAGATCCTCTGGGGCGGGGTCGTAAGCGAGGAAATTTTGGTCGCTGGGTCTATCCGGTCGTCCTTCCCGATGGGCGGCGGATGAATCTTTTCCGCATCCTTCTTTCAAATGTGTGCCTGAATGATTGTGCTTATTGTCCTCTGCGGGTGGATGAAGATTCCAGAAGGGTAAGTCTTTCACCCAGGGAATTGGCCCGGGCCTTTATAGCCTATTGGCGTAAAGGACTAGTGCAGGGGCTTTTCCTCTCTTCTGGGGTGGTCAAAGACCCTGATACCACGATGAAACTTCTGATCGAAGCGGCTCAATATTTGCGTCAAAAGGAGAAGTTCTACGGTTATATCCATCTTAAGGTCATCCCGGGGGCCAGCGAGGCCGCGGTGGAAGAAGCGGTCCGTTTGGCCAACGCCCTTTCTCTCAATCTGGAGGCCCCTGATGCCAGAAGTTTTGTAAGACTTTCGCAGCGCAAATCCTACGAGAACATCATTTCTCTTACCTCTTATCTTTCGAGACTCAAATCCCAGAAGAAATT
>JALSPN010000159.1 GCA_026985945.1 Thermodesulfobacteriales bacterium | reverse complement strand
CACCGCGCAGGAAGTGATAGATCTCCTTTTGCAGATCAACGAAACCTATGCTACCACCTTGGTGGTGGTAACGCACAATCCGGAATTTGCAGCCCGGATGGAACGTATTTTCGGCATATGGGATGGGAAGGTGATCGAATTACCAAAGGATAGGCCCTGGCCATGGATGCGATCCGAAAGTTGATCTTTTTCTCGCTGGCTTTTCTGGTCTTGCTTGCGGGAAAGAGCGGAGCCGCCCTACCCCGCAAGCAGCCGGTTCTTCTCCTGCCCCTCAAAATTAACGCCCCTCGTTGGGAGAGGCCCCGCCTGGAAGGTCTTACAGATTCTCTTTCTTACTGGCTTGAGAGAGAAGGACTCAGGGCACTTCCTCCAGAAAAAGCCCGGGAGGTTCTGGGAAGGGTGCCGCAGGCACCTTCTCGAGAAGAGGTGCAGCGCCTGTGTCAGAAGTTACACCTTAAGGCCGTAGTCTGGGGTTCGGTTAACACCTTTGCCGGCAAGGTGAGCCTGGATTTGAAGATGGCGGACTGCGCGGGGGAATATACCCGAAGGATTTATGTCACCGGGGGCCTTGAAGACCTTAATTCTTTCAAAGAAGAGGCCGGAAAACGCCTGGCCCGGGCCATCCTGGCGCGAGAGGTCGTGGCTGAAGTCAAAATTGAAGGCAACGTCCGCATGGACGAAGAGGCTATTCTTGCGGTGGTTTCTCTAAAACCCGGAGATACCTTTGATCCTCGCAAATTGAGGGAGGACCTGAAAAATATCTTCAAACTCGGATATTTCGACGATGTCAGGGCCGATGTGGAAGAGACTCCTCAGGGCCTTAAGGTAACTTATATCGTGAGAGAGAAGCCCGTAGTCAAACGCATCGTTTACGAGGGTAACAAGGCCATCAAGGAAAAGGACCTTCAGAAGATCACCGAGCTCAAACCCTATACGATTCTAAATCTTAACAAAATAAACGAAGCCGCCGAAAAGATAGAACTCCTTTACCGGGAACGGGGCTACTACGACGCTCGGGTAGAGCCACAGGTGAAAATGTTAAATCCTCGTGAGGCCAAGGTAGTTTTCAAGATCAAAGAAGGGAAAAAGGCCTATATCAAAAAGATCAAATTTGAAGGCAACCGGGCCTTTTCTGATAAGGAACTCAAAAAGCTCCTTGAAATCAGTGAAAAGAGCCCTCTTTCCTGGATCAAAAAAATCAAGACTTATGTTACCGGTGGGGTCGAACCAGGGGCCTACAGTTATGGGGGGCTTTATCGAAGCCTGGGAAAAATCGTTACTTTTTACCAGAACCACGGCTATATGGACGTGCGGGTGGGAGAGCCGCGGGTCAAACGCAAGGGAGAATGGATCTACATTACCATTCCCATTGAAGAAGGGCCCCGGTATCAGGTTCGCCAAGTGGATATCAAGCAGGATCTTTTCAAGGATAAGAACTTTCTCCTGAAAAAACTTGAACTTCCCAAAGAAAAATATTTCAGCCGGGAAGCCCTGCGGCGGGACATCATGAAAATCACCGACCTTTTCGCAGACAAGGGTTACGCTTATGCCAAGGTAGAACCCCGGCTCAAAAAAGACGAAAAGGCCCACGTGGTGGACGTAACCTTTGAGGTGGACAAAGGCCCCTTAGTCTATGTGAATCGTATCGAGATTACGGGAAACACTCGCACCAGAGATAAGGTTATTCGACGCGAACTTTTGATTGTAGAGCAAAGGCCCTTTTCCGCTACCAGGCTCAAAAAGAGTGAGGGGCGCCTGAGAAGGCTTGGATACTTTGACGATGTAAGTATTTCCACGGAAAAGGGTGTTAAAGAAGACCAGATGGATGTCCACGTAAAGGTCAAGGAGCGCCCTACCGGCTCCTTCAGTATCGGCGCTGGCTACAGTTCGGTGGATAAAGTAATCCTCATGGGGGAAATCTCTCAGCGCAATCTTTTAGGTAAAGGGCAGATTCTTTCTTTCCAGGGCCTTTTTGGAGCCCGCACCACCCGCTATTCTCTTTCCTTTACGGAGCCTTATTTTAGAGACTCCCGCCTCTCTCTGGGGCTTAATCTTTACGACTGGGAACGGGAATACGACGACTACACGCGAGACAGCCAGGGTTTTGGGATCCGTTTCGGCTATCTTTTGACCCCTAACACCAGGGCCTTTTTCGGATACCGCTATGATGATTCGGATTTGACCGATTATTACTATTACGCCTCCAAAATCATCCGGGAGTCGGCCGACATCCATATTACGAGCTCCATTGAGCTTGGCCTTAACCGGGATACCAGAAACCATTTCTTTGACCCCACCCGGGGCACGACTTTGAACCTGGTCTATGAACATGCAGGAGGCTTTCTGGGAGGAGATAGTGCCTTTGAAAAAATTACCTGCACGGCGGGGATCTATTTTCCCATCATCAAGGATCTCGTAGGGCATGTGAGGGCAGGTGTGGGTTACGTGACTGAGGGGCAAGGGGGTAAGCTTCCGGTTTACGAAAAATTTTATCTTGGAGGGATTGATTCTGTA